>JAISNE010000289.1 GCA_031276375.1 Accumulibacter sp. | reverse complement strand
TCGACGCGCACCATACCGTCGAGGATATCGGCATCACGCTCGGACAGGCGCTGGCCCGCGCGTTGGGCGGCAAGCAGGGTATCCGCCGCTACGGGCATGCCTATGTGCCGCTCGACGAGGCGCTTTCGCGCGTCGTCATCGATCTTTCGGGGCGTCCGGGCCTTTCTTTCAACGTCGATTTCAGGCGCTCGACGATCGGCGTGTTCGAGGTCGATCTGGTGCGCGAGTTTTTCCAGGGGCTGGTCAACCATGCGGCGATGACGCTGCACGCCGACAATCTGCGCGGCGAAAACGCGCACCACCAGGCGGAAACGCTGTTCAAGGCTTTCGGGCGCGCCTTGCGCATGGCCGTCGAGGCGGACCCGCGCGCGGCCGGGAGCGTGCCTTCGACCAAGGGCGCGCTCTGATGGCGGAGCGCGGGGGAACGATCGCCGTCATCGATTACGGCATGGGCAATCTGCGTTCGGTATGGCAGGCGCTGGTCCACGTCGCCGGGCCGCGCGAGGTCGTGGTCACTTCCGATCCGGCGCTGGTCGCCGCCGCTGAACGGGTGGTCTTTCCGGGGCAGGGGGCGATGCCGGATTGCATGCGCGAGATCGACGCGCGCGGATTGCGTCCGGCCGTGCTCGACGCGGCGGCGAACAAGCCGTTTCTCGGCATCTGCATTGGTTTACAGATGTTGTTCGAACTCAGCGAGGAAGGTCATGTGCCCGGCCTGGGCATCTTCGCCGGGCGCGTGCGCCGCTTTCCGGCGGAGCGGATGGTGACGCCGGAAGGCGTCCGGCTGAAAGTGCCGCACATGGGCTGGAACGAAGTGGCGCGAAATCGTCCGCACGCGCTGTGGAACGGTATCGACGACGGCGCGCGTTTTTATTTCGTGCATAGCTATCATGTGGATCCACTGGATCGCGCCTGCGTCGCCGCCACCACCGGCTACGGCATCCCCTTTACCAGCGCGGTGGCGCGGGATAATATCTTCGCCATTCAATGTCATCCCGAAAAGAGCGCGCAGGCCGGATTGGCGTTGCTGTCCAATTTTGTCGAATGGAAGCCTTGAGGCGCGGGTTTCCTTTTGCGATTCGTCCATTTTCTTCTTTCCCAACTACCTTCGTCTTGCAAAATGCTGATCATTCCCGCGATTGACCTGAAAGACGGGCAATGCGTCCGTCTCAAGCAGGGACTCATGGATGAGGTTACCGTTTTCTCCAGTTCGCCGGGCGAACAGGCGGCTCATTGGCTTGAACAGAGCGCGCGCCGCCTGCATGTCGTCGATCTGAACGGCGCGTTCGCCGGAAAACCCAGGAACGAGAAAGCGATCAAGGAGATCATCGACGCTGTCGGCGACGAGATTCCGGTTCAGTTGGGCGGCGGCATCCGCGATCTCGACACCATCGAGCATTGTCTCGACAGCGGCCTGGGTTACGTCATCATCGGCACGGCGGCGGTGAAGAATCCCGGTTTCCTGCACGACGCTTGCGGCGCTTTCCCCGGACAGATCATCGTCGGACTCGACGCCAGGGATGGCAAGGTGGCGGTCGAAGGCTGGTCGAAACTGACCAAGCATGACGTGATCGATCTGGCCAGGAAATGCGAGGATTACGGGGTCGAGGCGATCATCTATACCGACATCGGGCGCGACGGCATGCTTTCCGGCATCAATATCGAAGCCACCGTCAAGCTGGCGCAGTCGCTGCGGATTCCCGTCATCGCCAGCGGCGGCCTGTTCAGCATCGAGGACATCCGCAAACTGTGCGCGGTCGAGAGTGAAGGGATCATCGGCGCCATCGCCGGACGCGCCATCTACGACGGTTCGCTCGATTTCGCCGAGGCGCAGGCCGAGGCGGACCGGATATCCGGCGCCGATGACGCGCCTGCCCAATAACGCATCATTACCGGGAATCCGCCTTGGGCCTCGCCAAACGAATCATCCCTTGCCTTGACGTGACCGCCGGCCGGGTGGTCAAGGGCACCAACTTCGTCGACCTGCGCGACGCCGGCGATCCCGTCGAGATCGCCCGCCGCTACGACGAACAGGGCGCCGACGAAGTGACTTTCCTGGACATCACGGCGTCCTCGGACCAGCGCGACATCATCCTTTCCGTCGTCGAGGCCTGCGCCGCGCAAGTCTTCATTCCGCTGACCGTCGGCGGCGGCGTGCGCGCGGTGGCCGACGTCCGCCGTCTGCTGAACGCGGGCGCCGACAAGGTGAGCATGAACACCGCGGCGGTCGAGCATCCCGAGCTGATCGCCGAGGCCGCGGACAAGGTCGGCAACCAGTGCATCGTGGTGGCCATCGACGCCAAGCAGGCGGCGCCCGGCAAATGGGAAGTCTTTACCCACGGCGGGCGCAAGCCCACGGGGATCGACGCCGTCGAATGGGCGCGGCGCGCCCAGCATCTGGGCGCCGGGGAAATCCTCTTGACCAGCATGGACCGCGACGGGACGAAGAACGGTTTCGATCTGGCCCTGACGCGCGCCGTGTCGGAAGCCGTCGACGTGCCGGTGATCGCCAGCGGCGGGGTCGGCAATTTGCAGCATCTGGCCGACGGCGTGTCGCTCGGCGGGGCGGACGCCGTCCTCGCCGCCAGCATCTTTCACTTCGGCGAATACACGGTGCGCCAGGCCAAGGAATACATGCGCGAGCGCGGTATCGAGGTGCGGCTGTGAGCGCGGCCGATATGGGCAACCATCGGGACGACCGCCAGTCGTGGCTCGATGCCCTGAAATGGGATGAAAACGGCCTGATTCCGGCCATTGCCCAGGATGCCGCGAGCGGCCGCGTGCTGACCCTGGCCTGGATGAACAGGGAATCCCTGCGGGAAACCGTTGACCGCGGCCGCGTCGTGTATTGGTCGCGGTCGCGGCGGCGATTGTGGCTGAAGGGCGAGGAATCGGGCCACTTCCAGGAGTTGAGATCGATTCGCGCCGATTGCGATGGCGATGTGTTGCTGCTGGCGGTCGAGCAGGTGGGGGGAATCGCTTGCCATACCGGGCGGGAGAGTTGTTTCTTCCGCGAATTGCAAGGCGGGCGCTGGATCAGCGTCGATCCGGTTCTGAAAAATCCGAAGGAAATATACAAGGACGGTTCATGAGCTTTTCGCGCCGGACGCCGTCCCGAAAAATACCGCGCCTGTCATCGTGATTTTTGTTTTTTGCCGTGGCCGGGCGAATTGCTCGCGTCGGCAGCCGGCTCCCCGGAGGAGGGATGAGACAGATTTCCCGGACACTCTCGCATGGCCCCGCGAGAGGCCATGCGGAATGTCCGGAGAAAAGGGCTTTACTAAAAAGGCTTTACTTCATGCCGGGCATTACATCATGTCCATGCCGCCCATGCCACCCATCCCGCCCATGCCGCCAGGCATGGCCGGAGCCGGCTTGTCTTCGACCAGCTCGGCGACCATGCAGTCGGTCGTGAGCATCAGGCCGGCGATCGAAGCGGCGTTCTGCAGCGCGGTGCGCGTTACCTTGGTCGGGTCGAGAACTCCCATTTCGACCATGTCGCCGTACCCGCCGGTCGTCGCGTTGAAGCCGAAATTGCCCTTGCCGTCGACCACGGCCTTGACCACGACGGATGGTTCGTCGCCGGCATTGGCGACGATTTCGCGCAACGGCTGCTCGATGGCGCGCAAAACGATACTGATGCCGGTATCCTGATCGTCGTTGTCGCCCTTCAGGCTGCCGATGGCCGCGCGGGCGCGCAACAGGGCGACCCCGCCGCCGGCCACGATGCCTTCCTCGACGGCGGCGCGGGTGGCGTGCAAAGCGTCTTCGACACGCGCCTTCTTCTCCTTCATTTCGACTTCAGTCGCCGCGCCGACCTTGATCAGGGCCACGCCGCCGGCCAGCTTGGCGACACGTTCCTGGAGTTTTTCCTTGTCGTAATCGGAGGTCGACTCCTCGATTTGCAGACGGATCTGCTTGACGCGGCCTTCGATACTGGAAGTGGCGCCGGCGCCGTCGATGATCGTGGTGTTTTCCTTGCCGACTTCGATGCGCTTGGCCTGGCCGAGCTCGGCCAGCGTCGCCTTCTCGAGCGTCAGGCCGACTTCCTCGGCGATGACCTGGCCGCCGGTCAGGATGGCGATGTCTTCCAGCATGGCCTTGCGCCGGTCGCCGAAGCCCGGCGCCTTGACCGCGCAAGTCTTCAGGATGCCGCGGATATTGTTGACCACCAGGGTGGCCAGCGCTTCGCCTTCGACGTCCTCGGCGACGATCAGCAGCGGGCGGCTGGCCTTGGCGACTTGTTCGAGCACTGGCAGGAGATCGCGGATGTTCGATATCTTCTTGTCGAACAGCAGGACATACGGATTTTCCAGAATGGCGATCTGCTTGTCCGGATTATTGATGAAGTACGGCGACAGGTAGCCGCGGTCGAATTGCATCCCCTCGACGACTTCGAGTTCGTTGTTCAACGACTTGCCGTCCTCGACGGTGATGACGCCTTCCTTGCCGACCTTCTCCATGGCTTCGGCGATGATGTCGCCGATCGAGGTGTCGGAGTTGGCCGAGATCGAGCCGACCTGGGCGATTTCCTTGCTCGTCGAGCAGGGCTTCGACAGGGTCTTCAGCGCATCGACGATGGCCACCACCGCTTTGTCGATGCCACGCTTCAGGTCCATCGGGTTCCTGCCGGCGGCCACGGACTTCATGCCTTCGCGCACGATCGACTGGGCGAGGACGGTCGCCGTGGTCGTGCCGTCGCCGGCGATGTCGGAAGTCTTCGAGGCGATTTCCTTGACCATCTGCGCGCCCATGTTCATGAACTTGTCTTTCAGTTCGATTTCCTTGGCGACCGAGACGCCGTCCTTGGTCACGGTCGGAGAGCCAAAGGAACGCTCGAGGACCACGTTGCGGCCCTTCGGGCCAAGAGTGACCTTGACGGCATCGGCCAGGATGTTTACGCCCTCGACCATGCGGATGCGTGCGGAATCGCCAA
The DNA here is from genome assembly GCA_031276375.1 of Accumulibacter sp. GTDB lineage: Bacteria > Pseudomonadota > Gammaproteobacteria > Burkholderiales > Rhodocyclaceae > Propionivibrio. Next base: position 5,792 of record JAISNE010000289.1, on the reverse strand, counting down.
ATTTAACGTCTTTTGCTGCCATTGAAATACTCCTGAGAATTCGATGTTGGAATGGAATGGGTTAAGACCCGCGGGACTTTTCCAGCGGGGACGCTCAAGCCTCGACGACGCCCATGATGTCTTCCTCGCGCATGACGAGCAGTTCCTCGCCGTCGACCTTGACGGTTTGGCCGGCATACTTGCCGAACAGAACCCGGTCGCCAACCTTGACGTCCAATGCCACTTGCTTGCCATTTTCGTCACGCTTGCCGGGACCGACCGCGAGGATCTGGCCCTGATCGGGTTTTTCCGCGGCATTGTCGGGAATGACGATTCCAGAAGCCGTCTTGCGCTCCTCTTCGAGGCGCTTGACGATTACGCGGTCATGCAAAGGACGGATTTTCATGCATTTTCTCCTTGGTTAAAGCACTGTTTTTTCAACAAACCACCAACAATCCGCCGGGCGGCCAAGCCGCTCCGCCGAATTATTAGCACTCATGTAAGTCGAGTGCTAATAATAAGCGCGTCATCCCGGATTTTCAAGTGGGGGGACGACAAAATTTATCGTTTTCCGGGGTCGCCGGGGTTCGCTTGTTTTCCGGAAGCGCAAAAGAGAAGGCATCCCGGCAAGGACTTCAAGGCCGGACGGACGAATCAGGACACCGGCCATGCGGCTGCGACGGCAAGCCGGCCGGATTTCCCGCGCGCGGACGTTCGCGGCGGGAAGAAATTCACACGGGGTCACATGACTTCGAGGTGGCCGATTCCCTCGACCAGGTTGCGGTCTTTCGATTCCTTGCTGTACAACTTGATATGCAGGCGCAGATCGTTGACCGAATCGGCATTGCGCAGGGCGTCTTCGTAAGTGACTCGTCCCGCGTCAAAGAGATCGAACAGGGACTGGTCGAAAGTCTGCATGCCCAGTTCGCGCGAGCGCTTCATGACCTCCTTGATCTCCTGCACCTCGCCCTTGAAGATCAGGTCGGAAATCAGCGGCGAATTGAGCATGATCTCGACGGCCGCCTCGCGCCCCTTGCCATCCCTCTTGGGCAGCAGGCGCTGGGAAATGAACGCGCGCAGGTTCAGCGAAAGGTCCATCAGCAGTTGCTGGCGGCGATCCTCCGGGAAGAAGTTGATGATCCGGTCGATCGCCTGGTTGGTGCTGTTGGCGTGCAGGGTGGCGAGGCACAGGTGGCCGGTCTCGGCGAAGGCGATTCCGTAGTCCATCGTCGCGCGGTCGCGGATCTCGCCCATCATGATTACGTCGGGCGCTTGCCGCAGGGTATTCTTGAGCGCCGCCTCCCACGATTCGGTATCGATGCCGACCTCGCGCTGGGTGACGATGCAGCCCTTGTGCTCGTGGACGAATTCGATCGGATCCTCGATGGTGATGATGTGCCCCTGGCTATTCTTGTTGCGCTGGTCGACCAGCGCGGCCAGCGAGGTGGTCTTGCCGGTGCCGGTGCCGCCGACGAAGACCACCAGACCGCGCCTGGACATGGCGATGTCCTTGAGTATGCCCGGCAGCCCGAGTTCGTCGATGGTGGGAATGGTCATCTTGATCAAGCGGCATACGACCGCCACGCGCCCCTGCTGGATCAGCGCATTGACCCGGAAACGGCCGATTCCCGGAGGCGAGATGGCGAAGTTGCATTCCTTGGTCGCTTCGAACTCGGCCGCCTGCCTGTCGTTCATGATCGAACGCGCCAGCTCCATGGTGTGCTGCGCTGTCAACACCTGATTCGACACTGGCGTCAACCGGCCATCGACCTTGATGGCGGGAGGAAAATTGGCCGTGACAAACAAATCGGAACCGGCCTTCTGCGTCAACAGGCGCAGAAGGTCGTGCATGAATTTCAAAGCCTGATCGCGTTCCATAAATTATTCCGTTTCCTGGACTCAAGCACCTGGGAAGACATCTCTGTTGGTGGCCCGCGCCCTGGCCTCGGCCACCGCGACGATATTGCGCTTGACCAGTTCGAGCAAGGCCTGGTCGAGCGTTTGCATGCCGAGCTGGGCGCTGGTCTGGAGCACCGAATACATCTGCGCCACCTTGTTTTCGCGGATGAGGTTGCGAATCGCCGGCGTGCCGATCATGATCTCGTGCGCCGCCACCCGCCCCGTGCCGTCCTTGCTCTTGAGCAGCGTCTGCGAAATGACCGCGCGCAGCGATTCGGAAAGCATCGAGCGGACCATTTCCTTCTCGGCCGCCGGGAAGACATCCACCACGCGGTCGACGGTTTTCGCCGCGCTCGAAGTATGCAGCGTCCCGAACACCAAGTGGCCGGTTTCCGCCGCCGTCAGCGCCAGGCGGATCGTTTCCAGATCGCGCAATTCGCCCACCAGGATGACGTCCGGATCCTCGCGCAGCGCCGAGCGCAGCGCGTTGGCGAACGACAGCGTATGCGGTCCCACCTCGCGCTGGTTGATCAGGCATTTTTTCGACTCATGCACGAATTCGATCGGATCTTCGACGGTCAGGATGTGCGCGTGCTCGTTTTCGTTGACGTGATTGACCATCGCCGCCAGGGTCGTCGATTTGCCCGACCCGGTAGGCCCGGTCACCAGCACGATGCCGCGCGGGAACTCGGAGATTTCCTTGAAAATCTTCGGACAGTTGAGATCTTCGAGCGACATGATCTTGGAAGGAATGGTGCGGAACACCGCCCCGGCGCCCCGGTTCTGCATGAAGGCATTGACCCGGAAACGCGCGAGGTTGGGAATCTCGAACGAAAAATCGCACTCCAGTGTTTCCTCGTAGTTTTTGCGCTGCGCGTCGTTCATGATGTCGTACACCATGGCATGCACATCCTTGTGCTCCATCGCCGGCAGGTTGATGCGCCGGACGTCGCCATGCACGCGGATCATCGGCGGCAGACCGGAGGACAAATGCAGGTCGGAGGCCTTGTTCTTGACGCTGAAAGCAAGCAGTTCTGTGATATCCATCTTGATCCATTCTCGGCAATAATCGGAGGGTGTTATACTGATTTCCCGAAAGAAATTGATTATGGCAACAATTTCTACCAACCTGCAAGCCGTTCTCGCACGTATCGAGAGTGCGGCAAGGGTTTGTGGACGAATCCCCGAAACAGTGAGTCTGCTGGCCGTCAGCAAGACATGGCCGGCATCCTTCGTGCGGGAAGCGGCGGCGGCCGGACAAAGGGCGTTCGGGGAAAACTATGTTCAGGAGGGAGTCGACAAGATTCGTGAAGTGGCCCGGCCGGACCTTGCGTGGCATTTCATTGGCCCGTTGCAGAGCAACAAGACGCGGCCGGTCGCCGAGACATTCGATTGGGTGCATTCCGTCGACCGGTTCAGGATAGCGGAACGGCTTTCGCAGCAGCGGCCGGAAGCCTTGCCGCCGCTTCAGGTATGCTTGCAGGTCAATATCAGCGGCGAAGACAGCAAAAGCGGCGTCGCGCCGCGGGATGCGCCGGCGTTGGCGCGGCGGATCGCCCTGCTGCCGCGGATCACCCTGCGCGGTCTGATGGCGATCCCCGCCCCGGCGGCCGACCGGGCCGCCCAACGCGAGCCGTTTCGCCGCCTGCGCCTGCTGCTCGAACAGATGGTCCGCGAAGGATTGGCGCTGGACACGCTCTCCATGGGCATGTCGAACGATATCGAGGCCGCGATCGCGGAAGGCGCCACGCTGGTACGCGTCGGAACGGCCATTTTTGGTGAAAGAACTGGATCATGAAAATTACATTCGTGGGAGGCGGCAACATGGCCAGCGCGCTCATTGGCGGCCTGCTGAACAATGGCTTCCCGGCCAACGAAATCGCGGTCATCGAAGTCGATGCGGAGCATCGGGCCCGTTTGCAGCGCAGTTTCGGCATTCGCTGTTTCGCCGAACCCGACGCCGGAGCGCTGGCGTGCGACGCCCTGGTGCTCGCGGTAAAGCCGCAGCAGATGCACGCCGCGTGCCTGTCGCTCCAGCCGTTTCTCAAGCAACAACTGGTCATCAGCATCGCCGCGGGACTGCGCCTCAAGGATATGTCGCGCTGGCTGGGCGGCCACGACCGGCTGGCCCGCGCCATGCCGAACACCCCGGCCCTGATCCGGGCGGGAGTGACGGGCCTGTACGCCCTCCCCGGCGTTTCGGAAGCCGAACGGCTCGGCGCGGAACGCATCATGCAAGCCGTGGGCAGCATGGTATGGGTCGACGAAGAAACGCAACTCGACGCCGTGACGGCGGTTTCCGGCAGTGGCCCGGCCTACGTATTCCTGTTCATCGAAGCGCTGCAGCAAGCCGCCGAGGAACTTGGCTTCTCATCCCGGCAGGCGCGCCAGCTATCGATCGAAACCGTGCTCGGCTCCGCCAAACTGGCATCGCTGACCGAAGAACCGACCAGTGAATTGCGCGAGCGCGTCACCTCGAAGGGCGGAACCACCGAAGCGGCGCTGCGGGTAATGATCAAGCGAGAATTCAAGGAAGCCGTCATCCTTGGCGTCAAGGCCGCCAAGGAACGGGGCGCCGAATTGGGCGAACTGCTGGGCAAAGACTGACGATGTCCGCGCTCGCCCAGGTGATCCTGCTCATCGCCAATACCTGTTGCAATTTTTTGACCGTTCTCCTGCTGATGCGCTTCTTCATGCAGTTGTTCCGGGCGCCGTTCGACAATCCGATCGGCGGTTTCGTCCTGCACCTGACCAACTGGCTGGTCCTGCCGCTGCGCAGAATCGTCCCGGCGTTCCGAGGCTTCGATTCGGCCAGCCTGCTGCTCGCCTATTTCTTGCAAACAGCGCTTCTGGCGCTGGCGATCTCGCTCTCTTCCGCCCATGAATTCTTCAACCTCGCCATGCTGCCGAGAGTGATCGTCGACGGACTGCGCGTCCTGATACGCATAAGTCTCTACCTGTTCATCGTGCTGCTGATCGCCCAGGCGATGCTGTCCTGGTTCAACCCGCGTGCTCCGTTGAACTGGCTTGTCGGCCGGATGACCGATCCGCTGCTGAAACCGTTGAGAAGGATCGTCCCGCCGATTTCCGGCATCGACCTGACGCCGCTGCTCGCCTTCCTGCTGGCGCAGATCGTCCTCATTTTCGTCTGACGATGAGCGCCACAACCGGCACGGCCACATGGCTGCGCCGCCGCGAAGCGGCCATCACCCTCACCCTGCACGTTCAGCCCGGCGCCCGCAAGACGGAAATCGCCGGAGAGCATGGCGGCGCGCTGAAAATACGCCTGGCGGCGCCGCCCGTCGACGGCAAGGCCAACGCCGCCCTGATCGAATTCGTGGCCAGCCGGCTGGACTTGCCGAAATCCGCCGTCCACCTCGTCAGCGGACAAACGTCCCGGCGCAAAATCCTGGAAATCGACGCCATCCCACCCGACGTGGAACAACGGCTCCTGCGTTGAAAAGCCATTTGTACCGTCCCGGCGAATCATACCAAGTTGCAGCCAAACCATCGTGATACGAAAAAAATGACTGAAATCCTGACACGTCAGACTGGAGTATTGACTGCCTATTGAGCGCAACCTGGTATCAATCAGGGCACCAGCAGTGTTGAATTCCGTCCGATTCCCCCGCGCTTCTCCCCCCTTTCCTTGCTTTCAGCGAAATTTACTACTTCCCGCAACACCTCACGTGAAAAAACAGCGGCCAGCAAGAAAATCGTATCGAATCGTCCGGGGTGCGGCAGTTGCCGTATTACTTGAGCTTGGCGACGGCGCGCACGTAGGGAGTGCCCGCGGGGGTGACGCGGGACAGTTTCGCCAGATCGGCCTCGGCCTCGCCGCGGCTGGCGTAGTCGCCGTAAATGACGCCGAGGCGGTCGCTGCCGCTCAGGCGTGAACGGTAAACGCGGAGCTG
>JAISNE010000282.1 GCA_031276375.1 Accumulibacter sp. | reverse complement strand
GTCGGAAGACTGCCTGGAAAATCCGATTACTGGGAGTACAGATTCCAGTTGGAATGACTCGCGGCGACTTCCGGGACAGAGGTATTTTGTTGCGGCGCTTGATGCCAGGTTGCAGTCATACCATCGTGATACGCCAAAAATGACCGGAACCCTGACACGTCGGACTTGAGTATCAACGGCCTGTCGAGCGCAACCTGGCATCGGAAAACCCAGGCGCCGCATGGATTGCCACGGCGCGTAGCCCGAGCAATGACGAGCGGGGGGATCGAACCGGCATCCGTCCGGAATCCGACGTGGCCCGAAACGCGGTGAGCCGTCCGGGACGGTTCACGGTTTCATCACCGTTTTCGCCGCGGCTCGTCTTCGTCTCACCGGCGATCGACGACGGACGACGCGCTCAGCGCGCGAGCCAGCCGCCGTCGACGGCGATGGTGTAGCCGTTGACGTAATCGCCGGCCCTGGACGCCAGGAAGACGACGGCGCCGCCCAGGTCCTTGGGCAGACCCCAGCGGCCGGCCGGGATGCGGCTGAGAATTTCCGCGCTGCGCGCTTCGTCGGCGCGCAACTGGGCGGTGTTGTCGGTCGCCATGTAGCCCGGCGCGATGGCATTCACGTTGATGCCGTGCCTGGCCCACTCGTTGGCCAGCAGCATGGTGATGCCTTTCACGCCGCTCTTGGACGCCGTGTAGGACGGCACGCGGATGCCGCCCTGGAACGACAGCATCGAGGCGACGTTGACGATCTTGCCGCCGTTCCCTTGCTTGATGAACTGGCGCGCCACGGCCTGGCACATGAAAAAGGCGGTCTTCACGTTGATATTCATGACATCGTCCCACTCTTTCTCGGTGAAATCGACCGAGTCGTTGCGGATGATGATGCCGGCGTTGTTGACCAGGATGTCGATGTGGCCGAATTCACGCAACGCGGCGTCGACGATGCGGCCGATCGGTTCGATGCTCAGCAGGTCGGCCCGCACGTGCAGATAGCGCCGGCCGGCCGCCCGCACCGCGGCGGCGGTTTCCGGGGCGCTTTCCACGTAGGTCACGCCGACGATGTCCGCGCCGGCCTCGGCCAGCGCGGTGGCCATGCCGCGACCCAGGCCGCGCTCCGAACCGGTGACGATGGCGACTTTGCCGTCGAGTTTGAAGTCGTCGAGAATTCCGTTCATGAAGGCATCCTTTACTTGAGATCGTTGGGACCGAGCGTGTCCATGTCGTCGAAGGTCTGGTTCTCGCCGGCCATCCCCCAGACGAAGGAATAGGCGCCGGAACCGACGCCGGAGTGGATCGACCACGACGGCGAGATGACGGCCTGCTCGTTGGCCATCACGATGTGGCGGGTTTCGGAGGGCTGGCCATGCATGTGGAACACGCGGGTGTCTTGGTCCATGCCGAAGTAGAGGTAAACCTCCATGCGCCGCTCGTGGGTGTGCGGCGGGTAGGTGTTCCACACGCTGCCCGGTTCGAGCACGGTGACGCCCATCACCAGTTGGCAGCTCTTGCAGACGGCGGGGTGCACGTACTGGTAGATGGTGCGCACGTTGCAGCTTACCGGGTCGCCCAGTTTCCGGGGATTGGCGTTGGCGCGGGTGATGTGCGCCGCCGGATACGCCGCGTGCGCCGGACAACTGACGAGGTAGAACCTGGCCGGACGGGCGGCGTTGTCGCTTTCGAAGGAAACCGCCGCCGTGCCCATGCCGACGTACAGGCCGTCGCCGTTGGCCAGCGGATAGACCTTGCCGTCGGCGGTCACGCGCCCCGGTTCCCCCAGATTGACGATGCCCAGCTCGCGGCGGTCGAGAAAGTTCGGCGTGCCGAATTCCTTGCCGCCTTCGAGGGAAAGCGCCTGCGTGGTCGGCGTCGCGCCGCCGAAGACGACGCGGTCGACGTGGGTGTAAACCAGCGTCAGCTCGCCCGCGACGAAAATCTTTTCCACCAGGAAATGGCGGCGCAGGGTTTCGGTGTCGTAGTGCTTGACGTCTTCGGGGTGATGCCCGTAACGCATGTCCAGTTTCATTGGTTGTCCTCCACGGGTTATTTCTTGAGAAAGTCTTCGCGCTGCGGCGTGAAGATGTCGAGCAGCCGGCCTTCGCTGAGGCAGACCGTGCCGTGCAGCGCGGAAGGGGCGATGTAGACCGAATCGCCGGGCCGCAGCCGGGTCGTCCGTCCTTCGACGGTGAAATCGAATTCGCCCGCCAGGCAATAGCAAACCTGCTCGTGCGCGTGGCGATGCTCGCTGCCGACCGCGCCTGACTTGAACATCACCTCGACGATCATCAGGGCGCCGTCGTGCGCCCGGATCTTTCGGCAGACGCGGTTTTCCTCAAGCGTTTCAAGCTCGATTTCGGCATCGGGAAAGAAAATTTTACTCATTGTCGTGTCATCCAGATTGCGTCGTTCAAAGGGTATAACAGTGACGGGAAACCCTCATTCAACCCCATACCGGCAAGGATTGCGACAGGGATCGCGGATCCGGGAGGGAAGCATGAGCGGCGAGAAACAGGGCCGGCGATCCCGGCCCGCCGGCCCGAGAGACGATACCTTACTCCAGCTTTTTGTTTTGGGCAATAATCCGGAACGGTGTTCCGCTTTTTGCCGCCGAGGGCGGCGCGTTGGTCGTGCGAGCCGGTCTGCCGCCGTCCGTTCGGATGAGTTTGCGAAGTCTAGTAGGCAGTCACCTTGAATTTGACACAATTTTTTGGAAGAAATTATCGGATGACCCGAAGCGTTTCCCAGCCCGTCATTCCCGCGTAGGCGGGAATCCAGAAAAGGCGCGGAATACTGGATTCCCGCCTGCGCGGGAATGACGGGGTGGGAAACGCTTTGGGTCATCCGATAATTCTTCCCAAAGATTGTGTCAAATCAATGTGACTGACTACTAGTCGGTCACGCTGGAAAGCAAGGACTCAATGGGCAGGTTTTCATACCAAGTTGCCGTCCAACCATCGTAATACGAAAAAAAATGACTGAAATCTTGACACGTCAGACTGGAGTATTGACGGCGCTATTGAGCGCAATTTGGTATCAGGCCATGCTTTCGTGCCCCCTCTCGCCTTTTTCAAGACGAGGCGGTCAAAATACCCGTCATTCCCGCGAAGGCTTAGAATCCAGAAAAGGCGCGGAATACTGGATTCCCGCCTGCGCGGGAATGACGGGGTGGGAAACGCTTCGGGTCATCCGATAATTCTTCCCAACGATTGTGTCAAATTCAAGGTGACTGCCTACTAATCTGCAAAAAAGCGCCGAAAGACCGCCACTCTCCTCACCTTCTTCCCTTGGGGGGGGGGGAAGGTGCCGAAAGCTCCCAATCCCCTTCCCTTCTCCCCTCGGGAGAAGATACCGAAAACCCCCAATCTCCTTCCCTTCCCCCTCGGGGGAGAAGGCGCCGAAGGCGGATGAGGGGTGGCGGTACCGCTTGCCCAAACGTTTGCCGCCGTGAAACCGCCAGTCCTCTCCCGCGAGCGGGCGAAGCGAACGGCACCCGCGGATTGAAACCCGTCCTGCTTCGGCTGCCG
>JAISNE010000265.1 GCA_031276375.1 Accumulibacter sp. | reverse complement strand
GAAGATGTACGGCAGGTTGAAGACGATGGCGTCGGGGTTCATCGACTCGATCGGGGGGCCGCCAAACCAGCCCATGGCCACCGAGCCGTCCGAGATGTTGTTGATGACGGACGATTGCGAGCCCAGAACCTCGTTGGGATAGACCTTGATGGCGTAGCAGCCGCCGGTGGCTTCCAGCAGGCGCTTGCCGAACTCCACGCCGGCCTTGTATTGCGGGTGGGTCTCGGTCTGGTTGAACGCCAGCTTGAACTCGGTCGGCTTTTTGCACTTCTGCTCCGCGGCGTTGGCGCCGCTGCCGTACATGACCGTGCCGAGCATGGCCAGGTCGATGCCGCCGGCCTGGATTGCGTTGCGGATTTTCATTTCGTTGTCTCCTTTGAAGTCGTTGTTATCGGTACCGGCGCGGGCGGCAATCCCGTTTAGCCTTGCCAGGCGGTTGATCACGGCTGCCTTGACACAATCGCCCGGCGCGGAGCGCCGTTTACGCCGGGCGCGCCAAGTATAAGTCAGGCGCGCTTTCGCCACCAAGGAAAATGTAAAACTAATCTATCGAGGTATGCGGGAAAACGGCCCGGCCCCTGGAAGCGCCGCGGTAGGTATCAGACCGGCGGCAAAACGGCGCCCGGCGACACGCGCAGGGGTTTCCCGGAACGGCAAATCCGCCCACCCGCTGGTTTTCAAGCCCACGCTGGCGGAACGGCGGGTAATCCGGCAAATCGCTTACCTACGTTCCTTTTCGGTTTTTCAAAAGCGGATGCTTCGCCGAATCGACGATTTCGTCCATATCCGGCATGTTGCCTTGGTGAAGCTCCTTCGGCAGGCAAATCATGTTGAACGACGCCACATTGCCATAGAGGTTCGTTGTCTGGCCGAAGAAGTTGTCCGGATTGAACATGCGTGGGATATGCCAGAACAGGCGATACTCGCGCGACCACAGCCATTCGATCAGATCCTTCGATGCGGCGACACGGTCATTTTCGACACAAAGGAGCGGCCGCCAGCGTTTCAGGATATTGTCGGCGCCGCGCAAAACCGCGAGTTCGAACCCTTCGACGTCGATCTTGATCAGCGCCACGGCCTGTTGTTCTCCAAGAAAATCGTCAAGGCGGACACAGGGCGCCGGGATGCGCCCCTGACCGGCTTCCGCGCGGCTCATCTTCACCCCGCCGAAGTTTCCCGGACGGCCGTAATCCGGTTCGGCGAACGTCACCGTTCCCGCTTCGTCACCGCAAGCGAAGGGCCAGGCGCGCACGTTCCGCAAGCCGTTCAGCGCCAGGTTGGCGCACAGGTTCTGGAAAACGACCGGCTGTGGTTCGAAGACCTCCATCTTCTCGCCTTTGGCCGCCGCGGCTTTCGCCAACCCGACGGTATGGCCGCCCAGGTTGGCGCCAACTTCGACGATACGACCGGGTTTGAACAGGCACTGATGGAGGAATTTGGCTTCGATCTCGCTGAATTCGCCATATTCCAGCAATGCCTGGCCCACATAGAAATCGTTCGGGTTTACCAGCATCCAGCCGTGCCGAGCGCGAACGATCCTGTAGTTCAGTTGGCCGCTACCGAAAACCTGCTCCACGAACACCCGATCACCTTCCACGCGCGACAGTTCGCTGTCGAGCGCCAAGGCTTCAGGCTGATCGGGCCGCAGCGCCAGCGCCCGATCCAGTTCGGCGCGCGCGCGTTCCTTCTGCCCGATATGGGAAAGCGCCAGCGCCAGATTGAAACACGCGCAAAAATCGTTCCCGTCGAGCACCGCCGCGATCCCGTAGGCCTCCGCCGCCTCGTGCCAGCGTTCGAGCGAGGCGAACATCACGCCGTAATCGTTATGGTAGGACGCGCGGGCCGGTTCGATGTCCAGCACCGCCTTCATCAGCTCGATGGCTTCCACCGCCCGCTCCTGCTTGAAGACGGTCTGCGCGAGCAAATGCAGCGCCTCTTCGTCCCGCGGGTCGGCCGCGACCAAGCGTCGCGCGATATCCTCGGCGGCGGCGAAATCGCCCCCCTCGAAACATGCCGCCAGACGCCTGATCTCCCGCGCCCGGTCCACTCCTTCATTGTCCCCGTCATTGTCCATTGCCGCTCCTGTTCCTTCGACCGTTGATCCAGGAAGGAAGTCTAACCGAACACCGCCCACGGCGTCACCCGGTCACCCGGCAAGACTGGCGGCCGCGATCCCCCTGCCGGTTCGATTTTCACGTTCCGCGCAAAAACAAGTCGGTGAACGAAAAAACGCCATGCGGACGCATGGCGTTTCGGGCTTGCCGCCGATCAGGCCGTTTCGAGCGATGCGGCTTTTCTTTTCCGTTCCACTTTTCTGTTCTGGTACAAGGAATAAACGATGGACAGCGCGGCCAGCGCGAAGAAGACCAGGGCGATGGGCTTGTCGAGGAAGACCGCGGGGCTGCCGTCCGTGGCGACGAGCGCCTGACGGAGCGTCTTCTCCATCGTATCGCCCAGGATCAGCGCGAGCACCATCGGCGGAATCGGGATATCCAGCTTCTGCATCACGTAGCCTAGACAGCCGAACAGCACCAGCAGATAGAAATCGAAGGTACTGTAATTCATCATGTAGGTGCCCATGAAGGCCAGGCAGACGATGATCGGAATCAGCAGCTTCTGCGGCAGGGCCAGCAGCTTGGCGATGTACGGCACCATCGGCATGTTCATGAAGACCAGCACGATGTTGCCGATGAACATGGAAGCGATGACGCCCCAGGCGACGTCCGGGCGCATTTCGAAGAGCATCGGGCCGGGCTGCACGCCGAGCATCATCAGCGCGCCGAGCATCACCGCCGTGGTGCCCGAACTGGGGATGCCGATCGCCAGCATCGGGATGATCGAGGCCGTCGAGGAGGCATTGTTCGCCGCCTCCGGCGCGGCGATGCCGACGATATCGCCATGCCCCCAGTCTTCCGGGTTCTTCGAGAACTGGCGCTCGGTGGTGTAGGCGATCAGCGAGGTCATCGAACCGCCGACGCCCGGCAGGCAGCCGAGGAAGAAGGCCACCGGCGTGCTGCGCACGATCGGCAGCCAGATTTGTTTCCAGTCCTCCTTGCTGATCATCACCCGGCCGATCTTCTTGACGTCGATTTCATGGACGACGTTCAGCTCGGAATAGCCGTTGAATACCTCGGCGATGGCATAACAGCCGATGATGGCCACGAGGAATTCGATGCCGTCCTGCAGGATGTCGATCCCCATGGTGAAGCGGAAGACGCCCGATTGGCCGTCGATGCCGATGGTGGAGATCATGACGCCGATGAGCAGCGCCACGGCGCCGCGCAGGAGCTTGCCCTCGGCCAGGGTGACCACGGCGGTCATGGCGAAGAGAACCAGCGCGAACATTTCGGCCGGACCGAACTTGAGCGCCACGCTGGCCGCCGCCTGCGCCAGCAGGACGACCATCACGCAGGCGATCATGCCGCCGACGAACGAGGCGATCGCCGAAGTCGCCAGCGCCTTCCCGGCGAAGCCTTTCTGCGCCATGCGGTAGCCGTCCCAGCAGGTGACGATCGCCGAGGCGTCGCCCGGCGTGTTGATCATGATCGAAGCGATCGAGCCGCCGAACATCGCGCCGTAGTAGATGGCGCACATGGTAATCAGGGCCGTCGTCGGATCCATCCCGTAGGAAAGAGGAATCAGGATGGCGATGCCCGTCGCCGGACCGATGCCCGGCAGCATGCCGAACAGGGTGCCCAGGAAGCTGCCGATGGTCACCCACAGGAGATTGGTCAGGGACAACGCGTTCTGGAATCCCAGCAGCAGATTCGAAAGTATGCTTTCCATGTCCGGAATCCTCCTAGAAAGCCAGGATGCCGCGCGGCAGGCTGACCTGAAGCAATTCGAAAAACACCACGTAGGTGCTCACGCCGAAGATCAGCCCGACCGAGATGTTGAGGAAGGAGCGGCCCGGGCCATAGGTGATGAACATCATGGCGGTCATGAACAGCACCGAGGAAATCAGGTAGCCGAGCGAATCCAGGATCAGCCCGAAACCGAATCCCGCGACACAGGTATAGACGATCCTGGCCAGCACCTCCTTGTCGGCGGGCCAGGCGAAGAGCACCGCGCGGTTTTTCTCGGTCACTTCCTCTTTTTTCAGGACCAGCAGCAAACCGACGAAAATCATGCAGACAGCCAGTATGTACGGAAAAAACCGGGGCCCGATGGGATCGGAAACCGCCGCCGTCCGCACGTTCATGGTGGCGAAGAAATACAGTACGCCGACGACCAGGGCGCCAACTCCGGTCACTTTGTTTTTGGTCATTGCCACGGCAAACCCTCTCTTTTCAGGATTCAGGATATGTTGCTGACGGCTTCGGCGGAACGCGGCCGGCCGGGAATGGCGAGCCGCGCCGCGAAGCGGGCGGGCCGGGGGCCAGGTCATGGCTCCCGGCCGGGAGGTGCGGCAAACGATGCTATTTCTTCACCAGCCCGAGTTCCACGGTCAACGGCCCGAGTATCGCCGTCTGTTCTTCGAGGAACTTGGTGAATTCCGCGGAATTCTTGTAATACACCTGTCCGTTCAGGCTCTCGATCGTCTTCTTGAAGGATTCCGACCTGGCGACTTCCGCCATGACCTTGTCCCAGTAGGCGATCTGCGCCGGGGTCATTCCAGGCGGAAGCTGGATGCCGCGCCAGTGCGGGAAAACGATGTCGATGCCCTGTTCCTTCCAGGTCGGCACGTCGGGCAAAAGTTCCATGCGCTTGTCCGAGGTGATGCCGAGGATGCGCACCTTGCCGGCCTTGTGCTGGGTCAGCATCTCCGGAACCGAGACGGTGGCGATGCCGATGTGTCCGCCCAGCAGGCTCATCAGGATGTCGCCGCCCGCGCCTTCGTAAACGACCCACTTCAGCTTGCTCGTATCGACGCCGAACTTGCGCGCGATCTGGATGAAGGAAAGATGGTCGTTGTTGCCCATCGCCGGGCCGACGCCGATGGTCAATGCGCCCGGATTCTTCTTCAGCGCCTCGAGCAGTTCGATCCCGCTCTTGTACGGCGCATCGGCCTTGACCGCGATACCGATCCAGTCGGTGGTGAGCATGGCCAGCGGGGTGAAATCCTTGTAGCTCAGCGGGCTGCTGCCCAGCAGGTTGTTGAGCAGGAGCAGCGAGGAGTTGGCCGCCAGGAAGTTGCCGTTCTTTTCCTTGCCCTTGAGATAGGTCCAGCCCGTGGCGCCGCCGCCGCCCGGTTTGTTCGAGACGATGACGTTCTTCTTGACCAGCTTGCCCTCGGTCAGCGTGCGCTGAATGGCGCGCGCCGTCAGGTCCCATCCGCCGCCCGGATTCGCCGGCGCGATGATTTCGATCGTTGAATCGGGCTGCCACTCCTGCGCGCAAGCGCCGGTTGAAAACACCGCCGCCGCCGACAGCAGGGCGATTCCCGCGAATTCGAGTTTGTTCATTCGTTCCTCCGTTATTCTCAAAAAGCCTGACAGCAAACGGTCTGCGTAGATCATTCCGCTACCGTGGCCAAACCCTCGATGGTGAAGAATCGAGTCGGAGCATTAAACCGGAAGAAGCTTTCACCAAGCTTTCAATCCGACGTCCGACGGGCGTACAGCTCGAAGTTCGGCGCCGCGTCCTGGCTCGGAAAGACGATTTCGACGGCCAGCCCGCGCCCGCCCGGAACGTCGCAAAGACGGATCGCGCCGCCGTGGGCCTTGCAGATTTCCCGCGCGATGCACAGGCCAAGGCCGCTGCCGGCGGAATCGCCGCTGCCGAGAATGCGGTAGAAGCGCCGGAAGACCTTGTCGCGCTCGGCCACCGGAATGCCGGGGCCGTCGTCGGTCACGCACAGGCGCATGCGTGGCGGGATGGAAGCCGTCCGGGCGAGGGAAAGCGTCACGTGACCGTTGGCCGGGGTGTAGCGCAAGGCGTTATCGACGACGTTGGAAATCATTTCCCTGAACATCGTCGCGCTGCCGTTCATGCAAAGCGGCGAATCGGGCGCCTCGAAGGCCAGCTCGATATTCTTCTCCAGGGCCAGGATGGCGAAGTCGCCGGCGACTTCGCGGGCCAGTTCGGCGACATCGAACGCGGCGCGTTCCTGGATCAGGCCGTCGGCCGATTCGGCGCGGGCCAGGATGAGCATCTGGTTGACCATGTGCCGCGTGACGCGGATGCTGTTGAGCATGCCTTCGAACGTGCGCCGCATTTCCTCCGGATCGCTCTGGCGTTCGCCATATTCCGCCTGCGTGCCGAGCACCGCCAGCGGCGTGCGGATCTGGTGCGCGGCGTCGGCCAGGAAACGCCGCCGGGTTTTGAGCATCTGGGCGAGCCGCGACATGTGGCTGTTGATGGCGTCGATCAGCGGACGGACCTCGGTCGGCACTGCGGTGAGCGGGACGGGGGTGAGGTCCTCGGCGCCGCGCTGGCGGATCGACTCGCGCAGCGCGAGCAGCGGGTGGAACGTCCGGGACAGCGCGAAGCTGAGGATGACCACGACCGCCGCGACCAGCAGGATTTGCCACATCAGGTTGTCCAGGAACAGGCGCCAGGCCAGTTGCGTGCGCGCCTCCATGGTCTCGGCGAACAGGATCGTCACCGTGTCGCTGCCGGGAAGTTCCGGCGCGTACAAGCGCTTGCCGAGGATGCCCATGCGGATGTCGTGCTCGCGGAAATGCGCATTGACCATCAGGGGAACATCGCTCGGCGGATCGGCCTCCAGCGGCGGCACGAGGTCCCGGTAGCCGGTGAGCGTGGCGCCGTCCGGCCCGAGAATGGCATAGTAGATGCGTTCCTGGACGTCTTCGTCGATCAGATCCATCGCCGAATAGGGAATGTTGGCCAGGATGCGCCCGTTCGACACATGGATGTTTTCGGCGATGGCCCGGATCGCCTTGGTGAGGGAACGGTCATAAGCGTGGTCCACCGCGTCCATGGCGTTGCGGTATGACCAGACGGCGGTCATCAGCAAGATGAGGACGAGCGACGGCAACATCCACCAGGCAAGGCGTCGGCGGAGGCTGGTGGACGAAAGCGGCGGCCTACCCCACACCGCCGGACTGTCCGGACAGGACGTATCCCAGGCCGCGCATGGTGGTAATCACCACGCCGGAGCCTTCCAGCTTCTTGCGCAGGCGATGCACGTACAACTCGATCGCTTCCGGGTGAACGTCGTCGTCGATGCCAAACACCTTGTCGAACAGCGCCTCGCGCGCGACCGGCCGGCCCTGGCGGATCAGCAGCGCCTCGAGGACGGCCAGCTCGCGCTGCGTGAGCAAGAGCGGCTTGTCGTGTACCGCGGCGATCCGGTCCGTCGTATCGAAGGCCAGCGCGCCGACCTGCACCGTCGGCGCCAGTTTGTTGCTGCGCCGCAGCAGGGCCTTGATGCGCGCCTCCAGTTCCGTGACCTCGAAGGGCTTCGGCAAATAATCGTCGGCGCCGAGATTGAG
>JAISNE010000035.1 GCA_031276375.1 Accumulibacter sp. | reverse complement strand
GCCGGGTCCAGGCTTTGGCCCGTTTCGCGGGAAATGTACCCCAAGCCGTTCATCCGCCTGGCCGATGGGCAAAGTCTGTTGCAGAAAGCCTGGTTGCGCGGGGCGGTGTTGCCGGGTGTCGTCGAGGTGATGACGGTCACCAACCGCGAGCTGCTGTTCAAAACGCAGGACGATTACGACGAGATTGCCGAATCCGGCAAGATCGTTCCGCCCAACAGTTTCATTCTCGAACCTTTCGGGCGCAATACCGCGCCGGCGATCGCCGCGGCGGCGCTGACGGTTGCCGGGACGCACGGCCGGGAGGCCTTGATGCTGGTGCTGGCGGCCGATCATCTGATCTCCGACCAGCCGGCTTTCGCGCGGGCGGTCGCGCACGCCACCGCGATCGCGCGGCAAGGGATGCTGGTGACTTTCGGCATCGAGCCGGAAAGCCCGGAAACCGGCTATGGCTATATCGAAGCCGACATGGATCGTCCCGTCGAGGCCGATGGAAGCACGCTCGGGTTCTCGGTCCGGCGTTTCGTGGAAAAGCCGAATCTCGAAAAGGCCAGGGAGTACGTGGCTTCGGGGCGCTACCAGTGGAATTCCGGCATGTTCTGCTTTGCCGCCGGGACGCTGCTGGAGGAAATGGAGCGTCACTGCCCGGCCATCCTGTCGGCGACGCGCGCCTGCATCGCGCAATCGGCGACGGTAAAAGGCCGGGGCGTTTCGCAGGTGCTGCTCGACGCGGGCGGCTTTTCGGCGGCGCCGGACGACTCGATCGATTTCGCGGTGATGGAAAAATCGTCCAATGTCGCGGTGGTGCCTTGCAACATCGGCTGGAGCGACATCGGTTCCTGGGACGCCCTGGGCGATCTGACCGAGCCGGATGCTTGCGGCAACCGCATCGAAAGCGGCGAAGTGGTGCTGCACGAGGTCAGCGACTGCTATATCCGCGGCGACGAGCGCATGATCGGCGCGGTCGGCGTGCGCAACCTGATCGTGATCGACACCCCGGACGCGCTGCTGGTGGCCGGGCGCGAGCACGCCCAGGAAGTGAAGCATCTTTATGCCAAGCTCAAGGCCGGCGGGCACGAGGCGCACAAGCTGCACCGCTCGGTCAACCGCCCGTGGGGCACCTATACCGTGCTGGAAACCGGCCCCAACTTCAAGATCAAGCGGATCGAGGTCAAACCCGGCGCCTGCCTGAGCCTGCAGATGCATTATCACCGCAGCGAGCACTGGATCGTGGTCAGCGGCATGGCGCGAGTGGTCAATGGCGAGAACGAGCTGCTGGTCAATACCAACCAATCGACCTATATCCCGGCCGGACACAAGCACCGGCTCGAAAATCCCGGCCTGCTGCCGCTGGTGATGATCGAGGTGCAGAGCGGGGCTTACCTCGGCGAGGACGATATCGTGCGCTTCGACGATGTCTACGGACGATGCCCGGCGAATCAGGCGCAAGGAGCAAAATGATGGACGGCGCGGCGTTGCGCTGCTTCAAGGCCTACGACGTGCGCGGCAAGCTCGGCGCGGAGTTGAACGAAGACATCGCCCGGCGCATCGGCCGCGCCTTCGGCGAATCCCTGAAGCCCCGGCGGGTCGCCGTCGGCGGCGACGCGCGGCGGAGCAGCGCCGCGCTCAAGCAGGCGGTGGCCGAGGGGCTGATGGACGCCGGGGCCGATGTCGTCGACCTGGGCCTGGTCGGCGCCGAGGAAGTCTACTTTGCCGCCTTTCATCTCGACGTCGACGGCGGCATCGAGGTCACCGCCAGCCACAACCCGCTCGACTACAACGGCATGAAGTTCGTCGGCCGGGGCGCGCGGCCGCTCGGCGACACCGGCCTCGGGTCTATCCGGCGCCTGGCCGAAGCCAACGCCTTCGCGCCGCCGGCCCGGCGCGGCGCCCTGACCCGGCAATCGATCCTGGACGCCTACGTCGATCATCTGCTCGGCTACATCGACCCGCGCCGCCTGAAGCCCTTGCGCCTGGTGGTCAACGCCGGCAACGGCGCGGCCGGGCACGTGATCGACGCCATCGAGCGGCGTTTCCGGGCCATGGCCGTTCCCGTCGAGTTCATCAAGATTCATCATGAACCGGACGCGGCCTTCCCCAACGGCATTCCCAACCCGCTGCTGCCTGAAAACCGGGCGGCGACGGCCAACGCGGTGCGCGCGCGCAACGCCGACATGGGCATCGCCTGGGACGGCGATTTCGACCGCTGCTTCCTGTTCGACGAAACCGGCAAGTTCATCGAAGGCTACTACATCGTCGGCCTGCTCGCCGAAGCCTTCCTGCGGAAACATCCCGGCGCCAGGATCGTCCACGACCCGCGCCTGACCTGGAACACCATCGACATCGTGGAAAAATGCGGCGGCCAGCCGATCCAGAGCAAGACCGGCCATGCCTTCATCAAGGAGCGCATGCGTCAGGAAGACGCCATCTACGGCGGCGAAATGAGCGCGCATCACTATTTCCGCGATTTCGCCTATTGCGACAGCGGCATGATCCCCTGGCT
>JAISNE010000257.1 GCA_031276375.1 Accumulibacter sp. | reverse complement strand
TGACTGGCGTGGTCGGCATGTAAAAAGGAGGAGTGTGCAATGCGGATCGGTTTCGTGGGTTTGGGCCAGATGGGTAGGCATATGGCGTACAACATGGCGCGCAAGAGCGGCGAGCCGCTGGCGGTTTATGACGTTTCCCCCGCCGCGTATCCGCGGTTTCACGAGTTGGGCGCGAGGACGCTGGAGCGGGTCGAGGAGGTCGCCGATTGCGATCTGCTTTTTCTCAGCCTGCCCAACACGCAAGTCGTCAGGGAGACCGTGCAAAAAGTCGCCGGCCGCATGCGCGGCGGCCAGATCGTCGTCGACCTCGGCACCATCTCCTACATGGCCACGCTGGAACTGGGCCGGGACTTGCGGGCGCGGGGAATTTCGTTCCTGGACGCGCCGGTGTCCGGGATGGAAGCCCGCGCCAGGGACGCGACGCTGACCGTCATGTGCGGGGGAGACCCGGAGGTTTTCGAGCGGGTCCAGCCGTACTTCGCGCACATCGGGAACCAGACGTTTTACATGGGCGAGTCCGGCAGCGGCCAGCTCGCCAAGCTGATCAACCAGTTGCTGTTCGACATCAACGTCGCCGCGCTCGCCGAAATCCTTCCGCTGGCCGCCAAACTCGGGCTCGATTGCCAGAAGGTCGGCGCGATCGTCAACAGCGGCACCGGCCGAAGCTACGCCTCCGAATTCTTCATCCCGCGCATCCTGGCCAGGGATTTTTCGCAAGGCTATCCCCTGGAGCACGCCTACAAGGATCTGGTCAGCGCGGCGGAACTGTCGGCGCACGAAGTGATTCCCCTGCCGGTCTTGCAGGCCGCCACCGCCACCTACCAGAAAGCCTTGCTCGACGGCTTCGGCAAGGAGGACAAGGGCGCCATGGTCAAGGTATTCGAGCGTTTCCTGGGGGTGGAATACCGCGCCGGGAGCGAGGAGCGATAAATGCGCAAAAACAGCAAGGAACCGACGCAGGCGTATTACAGCGGTCTCATGCACGCCGCGGGATACCGCGGCAAGGACCTGGAAAAACCGGTCATTGGCATCGCCAACTCCTGGACGGAAGTCAATCCGGGGCACAAGCCCCTCCGGGAACTCGCGCAAAGCGTCAAGGAAGGCGTCTGGGCGGCCGGCGGCGCGCCGGCGGAATTCGACGTTCCCGCGCCCTGCGACGGCATGGCGCAGGGAACCGGCATGCACTACGTGCTGCCGCAGCGCGACCTGATCGCCGGCGCGGTGGAAGCCATGGCGCGCGCGCACGGATTCGACGCCATGGTCTTCCTCTGCTCGTGCGACAAGATCGTCCCCGGCATGGTCATGGCCGCCGCCTCGCTGAACCTGCCCTCGCTGTTCCTGACCGCCGGCGCCATGCTGCCCTATTACACCGGCGGCGGCAGCCAGGTGACCTGCGACCTGAAGGAAGCGATCGGCCAGGTCAATGTCGGCGAAATGGACGAGCCGGCCTTTCGCCGCTGCATCGAAAACATGTGCTACTCGCCGGGCACGTGCTCCATGTACGGCACCGCCAACACCATGGCGGCCTTTCTCGAAGCCACCGGGATCGCGCCTTTCGGCAGCAGCACCCTGCTGGCCTGCGCGTCGGAAAAACAGCGCCAGGCGCGCGACGCGGGCGAGCGCATCGTCGCGCTGGCGCTCGAAAACGCGCCGTTTTCCAGGTATTTGAACAAAGCCTCCCTGGAGAACGGCATCAAGTACATTTCCGCGACCGGCGGCTCGACCAACGCCGTGCTGCACATTCCCGCGATCGCCAGGGTCATGGGCATCGATCTGACGCTGAAAGACTTCGACCGGCTGCAATCCTCGGTCCCGGTGGTGACTCTGCTCAAGCCTTCCTCGCGCTTTTCCATCGAAGACTATCGCCGCGCCGGAGGCGTGCCCGCCGTGCTGCGCGAAATCCGGGATCATCTCGACACGGACCTCCCGCTGGTCATGGGCGGAACGCTGCGCGAGCGCCTGGAATCCCTGGAGTCCCAGGGGCGGAGCGCCGATCCGCCGGTCATCGGCCCGGCGAAGGAAGCGCCGTGCAAGGACGGCTGTTTTTCCATCCTCTTCGGCAATCTGGCCCCCGGCGGCGCCGTGGTGAAGAAGACCGGCGTCGACCCGAGGATGCACCGCCACACGGGACCGGCGGTCGTCTTCGAAAGCGAGGAAGCGGTGCGCGATTACCTGCTCAAGCGTTCCGTGGCGCCGGGTTCCGTCCTCGTCATCCGCAACGAAGGCCCCAGGGGCGGACCGGGCATGCGGGAAATGTCCATCCCCGCCGCGATGCTGGTCGGCATGGGCCTGCACACCTCGGTGGCGATGATTACCGACGGGCGCTTTTCCGGCGCGTCGCGCGGCCCCTGCGTCGGGCACATCTGCCCGGAAGCCTACGACGGCGGCCCCATCGCCCTGGTCGAGGACGGCGACATCATCGAGATCGACCTGCCCAACAACACCATTGAACTGAAGGTCTCCGAACAGGAACTGGCGCGGCGCAAAGCGTCCCTCCCGCTCCCCCGGCGTCCGGCGACAGGGATCCTCGCCGCCTACCGCGCCCAGGTCGGCAGCGCCAACCAGGGCGCGCTCTGGCTGTACCCGTCCGCCGAGACGTCGGAGAGCGAGGCGGCGTTGCCGGAGGGCGAGGCGACCGGGCGCTGAAGAGGAACTTCAGCCCGTCATCCTTCCTTCTGGGGAGAAGGCGCCGAAGGCCGCGACTCTCCCATGCTTCACGCCCGGATGAACGATGCCAATGTTCTTGCGTGAGCGATGGCTCATTTCGCCGCCGTTGCGCTGTCCGGCGTTTATATGAATTTTTCTTGACTGCCATCCCATATATTTGTTGGAGAAAAATCGTGCCATTTCGATAAATTTCGGCCAATCCATGTTTTTCGCCCATGAAAAAAATCAGGGTAGTGCTCTAGTAGTCAGTCATGCTGAAAAGAAACGACTCAATGGGCAATCTTTCAGCGAGAAATCACGTCAACGGTTGTGTCAAATCAATGTGACTGACTACTAGTACAATCCAATTTTAGAATATAGTGATTTCAGCTTACCTCTCGTGTCGGTGATGGTAAATTGCCAATCCACTGTCTTTTGGTCAGAGTTACGTGATTTTTCCCAAGCGGATATTTCGTTGTTCAATTTCTGTAAATCCGGGATTCGCCTGTTTAAACATTGTTTGGTCATT
>JAISNE010000245.1 GCA_031276375.1 Accumulibacter sp. | reverse complement strand
CCATGCAGGAAAAATACCAGCCCCAGGAAGTCGAACTCGCCGCCCAGGCGCATTGGAAGAAGACCGGCGCCGCCCGCGCCGTCGAGGACGCGGGCAAGCCCAAGTATTATTGCCTGTCGATGTTCCCCTACCCGTCGGGGAAGCTGCACATGGGGCATGTGCGCAACTACACGATCGGGGACGTGCTTTCGCGTTTCCACAGGATGCGCGGCTTCAACGTCCTGCAACCGATGGGCTGGGACGCCTTCGGCATGCCGGCCGAGAACGCGGCGATCCAGAACGGGGTGTCGCCCGCCCAATGGACGTATTCGAACATCGAGTACATGAAGAAGCACCAGCTCGACCGGCTGGGGTTCGCGCTGGACTGGGCGCGCGAGCTGACGACGTGCAAGCCCGATTACTACCGCTGGGAGCAATGGCTGTTCACGCGCCTGTTCGAGAAGGGGCTGGTATACAAGCGCCACGGCACGGTGAACTGGGACCCGGTCGACCAGACGGTGCTGGCCAACGAGCAGGTCATCGACGGGCGCGGCTGGCGCTCCGGGGCGCTGGTCGAAAAGCGCGAGATCCCGATGTATTACATGAAGATCACCGCCTACGCCGAGGAGCTGCTGGCCGGTCTCGACCGGCTTCCCGGCTGGCCGGAGCGGGTCAAGCTGATGCAGAAGAACTGGATCGGCAAGAGCGAGGGGGTGCGCTTCGCCTTTCCGTATGAGCTGGACGGCAAGGCGGAAAAGCTGTGGGTGTTCACCACCCGCGCCGACACGATCATGGGCGTGACTTTCGTCGCCGTCGCCGCCGAGCACCCGCTGGCCGCCCACGCGGCCAGGAACAATCCCGGGCTGGCCGCGTTCATCGAGGAGTGCAAGCAGGGCGGCGTCGCCGAGGCGGACCTCGCGACGATGGAAAAGAAGGGCATGCCGACCGGGATTTCCGTGAGGCATCCGCTGACCGGCGAGCAGGTCGAGGTCTGGGTCGGCAACTACGTGCTGATGGGCTACGGCGACGGCGCGGTGATGGCCGTGCCGGCCCACGACGAGCGCGATTTCGCCTTCGCCAGGAAATACGGCATTCCGATCGTCCAGTCGGTCGGCGCCCGGACGGACGGCCGGGAGCGGGTCTTCTCGACCGACGCCTGGCAGGAGTGGTACGCCACCAAGGACGGCTACTGCGTCAACTCCGGCAAATACACGGGACTCGATTACCAGGCGGCGGTCGAGGCCATCGCCGCCGATCTGGCCGCCCTGGGGCTGGGCGGGAAGAAGGTGCAGTTCCGCCTGCGCGACTGGGGGATTTCGCGGCAGCGTTACTGGGGCTGCCCGATTCCGATCATCCACTGCGATTCCTGCGGCGACGTGCCGGTGCCCGACGAGCAGTTGCCGGTCGTGCTGCCGGAGAACGCGAGCGTCACCGGCGTCGGCAATCCCCTGGCGAAGATGCCCGAATTCCATGCCTGCGCCTGTCCGAAGTGCGGTCGGCCGGCGCGGCGCGAGACCGATACGATGGACACCTTCGTCGAGTCGTCGTGGTACTTCCTGCGCTACTGCTGCCCGGACAACGACCGGGCGATGGTCGACGAGCGCGTGGCGTATTGGTGCAAGGGCGGCATCGACCAGTACATCGGCGGCATCGAGCACGCCATCCTGCACCTCCTGTATTCGCGCTTCTGGACCAAGCTGATGCGCGACCTCGGGCTGTTCGGCGATGAACCGCTCGACGAGCCGTTCGCCAACCTGCTGACCCAGGGCATGGTCGTCGCGCCCACCTTCTACCGCGAGGACGCGGAGGGCAAGAAGGAATGGATCAATCCGGCCGATGTCGAGCTTTCCTGCGACGAGCGCGGCCGCCCGGTGGCCGCCGCGCTGCGCGCCGACGGGCAGCCGGTGTTCATCGGCGGCATCGAGAAAATGTCGAAATCGAAGAACAACGGCGTCGCTCCGCAGGCGCTGGTCGATCGCTACGGCGCCGATACGGCGCGCCTGTTCATCATGTTCGCCTCGCCGCCCGACCAGTCGCTGGAATGGTCGGACGCCGGCGTGGAGGGGGCGTGCCGTTTCCTCAAGCGCCTGTGGCGGATCGTTTTCGAGCACGTGTCGGCGGGCGTCGCGCCGGCCTTCGCCGGCGGCGAATTGCCGTCCGGCCTGAAAGCCTTCCGCCGCCAGTTGCACCAGACGATCCACAAGGTCGCCGACGATTACGGCCGCCGCCAGCAGTTCAACACGGCCATCGCCGCGGTGATGGAGCTGCTCAATGCCTACGCCCGGCTGGAAGACGATTCGGCGGCGGCCCGCGCCGTCCGGCAGGAAACGCTCGAAGCGGTCACGCTGATGCTCTATCCGGTCGTGCCGCACATCTGCGAGGCGCTCTACGCCGAGTTGCGCCCCGGTCACACGGCCGGCGAACAGGCGTTCCCGCGAGCCGACGCCGGCGCCCTGGCGCGGGACGAGATCGAGTTGGTGCTGCAAATCAACGGCAAGCTGCGCGGCAGCCTCACCGTGCCGGCCGGGGCGGACAAGGCCGCGATCGAGTCGGCGGCGCTGGCCTGCGAGGCCGCGCAAAAGCACCTCCAGGGCAAGGCGCCGAAAAAGGCGATCGTCGTGCCTGGGCGCCTGGTCAATCTGGTGATTTGAGCGGACGAAAGGGAAATACATGATCCGGCTGGCGCGCGGCGTTTTTTGTGTTTTCGTCCTGTGGGCGCTGTCGGGCTGCGGCTTCCAGTTGCGCGGCGCGTATTCGCTGCCCTACGAAAGCATCCACGTGATGGCGGGCGACAGCGTGGTCGGCGCCGGGCTGAAACGGCAAATCCGTGCCTCCGGGGGAACGCGCCTCGCGGACAGCGCAAAGGACGCGCAGGTCAGCTTCATACCCACCGGAGAATGGCGCGACGGCATCATCGTTTCCCTCTCCGGTTCCGGGCGCGTGCGCGAAAAGCGCCTGCGCCTCCGCTACGCCTACCGCATCGTCGACGCCGAAGGGCGGGACATCGTGCCGCAATCGTATGTCGAACTCTCCCGCGACGTGAGCTACGCCGATTCGGCGACGCTGGCCAAGACGCAGGAAGAGGATTTGTTGTGGCGCGACATGGAAAACGACCTCGTGCAGCAACTGATGCGCCGCCTGGTGGCGGCCAGGCCGAAGCCGCCGGCCACGGCGGAACGGGAATAAGGCCATGCAACTGCGGGGAGAATCGCTGGCCGCGCATCTCGAACGGGATCTGCGGCCCATCTACACTGTTTACGGCGACGAGCCGCTGCTGGTCATCGAAGCCGCCGACGCGGTTCGCGCGGCGGCGCGGCGGCAAGGCTTCGGCGAACGCGAAGTGTTGACCGCATTGACCGGCTTCAACTGGAACGAACTGGGCAACGCGGCGCGCAACATGTCGCTGTTCGGCGGCCGCCGGCTCCTCGATTTGCGCATTTCATCCGGCAAGCCGGGCCGCGAAGGCGGCGCGGCGCTGCAAGACTATTGCGCGCGACCGTCGCCGGACACGCTGCTGCTGGTGACCCTGCCGGGACTCGACTGGAGCGAGGAAAAGGCGGTCTGGCTCAAGGCGCTCACCGAAGCCGGCGTGACGGTCAAGCTGACGCCGCCGAACCTCGTGGAATTGCCGGCCTGGATCGCCGGACGCCTGCAACGCCAGCAACAAGCCGCGGATCGGGACGGCCTGCGCTTCATCGCCGAGCGCGTGGAAGGCAACCTGCTCGCCGCGCATCAGGAAATTCTCAAGCTCGGCCTCCTGTACCCGCCCGGAAATCTGTCGTTCGAGCAAATCCGCGACGCCGTGCTGAACGTGGCGCGCTATGGCCTGGACGGCCTGCGCGAGGCCCTGCTGTCGGGCGATCTGGCGCGCCTGGAACGAACGCTGGACGGCCTGCGCCAGGAAGGCGAAGCGCCTCCCCTGGTGCTGTGGGCCATGACCGAGGAAGCGCGCACCCTGGCGCAAGTCAAGGCCGGCATGGCCGAAGGCCGCCACCTCGATCAGCTTTTGAAGGACGCGCGGGTATGGGGGACGAGGCAGGCCCCGTTCAAAAAAGCCGCGCAGCGGATCGGCGCGGATCAAGCCAGAGCGGCGCTCCGCCTCGCGGCCCGCATCGACCGGCTGGTCAAGGGCATCGGATCGGGAGACGTCTGGGACGAATTTCTGCGTCTTGGCCTGTCATTGTCCGGTTGCCCGGTTTTCCACGGCGAAAAATAATCGGCCGGCGGCGGTCGGCGTTCGCCGGGAGTTTGTTTTTATCGATGAACCGGCCGGGTGAATGTCAGCGGATTTGAACGGCGAAAAGTATTAATACCAAGTTGCGCTCAATAGGCCGTTGTTGATACGCCAGTCCGACGTGTCAGGAGTCCGGTCGTTTTTTGGCGTATCCCGGGGGTTTGACCGCGCCGTCATTGCTCGGGCGGCGCGATGGGCAATCGATGCGGCGCCTGGGGTTTCTGGAACGACAAAGTGCCAGCCAGATCGGTTCGGGCTACGAACCCGGTGATTCCGGGCACGATTCGTTATCGCGCGCCCGCAAAAAGCAAGTCCCGCGAAGCGGGCGGGACGCCCGCGCTCCGGTCCGGATGACAGAAGACAGAGGACAGCCAGTTACCGGCGCTACGCGCCGCAAATACTACTGTCTTCGGTCTTCTGTCCTCGGTCCTCTGAACAGGAGCGCGGGCGTCCCGCCCGCAATCCACGCAGACCTGGACGGCGCTTTGCCGTTTCAGGAAACCCGACCGCCGCATGGATTGCGCGTCGCGCAGCCCGAGCAATGACGGCGTGTTCAAGCCATCGTGATACGCCAAAAATAACCGAAATCTTGACATGTCAGATTGAGTATCAACGGCCTGTTGAGCACAATTTGGTATGAATCGTCCGGGACGCGACAGTTTGACATCGCTGTCATCTTGTCTCCAGACAATGCTATTGTCCGGACCATATGATTCGGATAATATCAAGTGGAGTTGTTATACCTGTCAGCCAGCCGGCGGCCTGAATTTCCTTCTTCCTCCTTTCGCTCGAAAGCGGAACACATGCCACGCGAAACCATCGAAAAGATTCTCGACGTCATCCCCGCGCTGGCCTGCGCCAGCCATCTCTTGATGAGGCCCGCCGGACTCCTCGCCCATGTCCGCGCCGGCGTCGCCCTGCAACGCCTGTGGCTGACCGCGGCTTCCCTTGGCCTGCACTTGCGGCCCGAGATGACGCCGCTCGTTTTCCGCTGGTACGCGCGCGCGCAAAGGGAATTCTCTTTTCCGCCCCGGCTCGCAAGCCAAGCGCGCGCGCTGGCAACACGTTTCGAAAGCCTTGCGGAAGCGAAGGAAGACGACAGTTTTTCTTTTTTCTGCCGCGTCGGCCATTCCTCCCATCCCCGTTCGCGCTCTTTGCGCAGGACGCTCGATGAGTTGTTCGCCAAGTAGCGCGGAATCTGGCCCGCCGCGTTCCGCGCGTTATCGCGCATTGGCAATGCCGTGGTCAATCGCGTTGCCGCCAAGGCCATGCTTGTGGTATTCGACCGCTGGCGACGGTTCCGTGGATGGAAATGTCGGGAATTTTTACACCCTGCGGCAAAGGATTCGCCGCGGAACTTTCTGTGTTTTCGATATCTTTTTATAAATAACAGCTTAGGTGATTTTTCCACGGGCTGGCATACGATTTGCTTCGAGCGACGCATTGTAACGATTACAGCTTTATCACTGTAATGTCTTTTCAGACAGGAGAAACACAATGAAATTTGCCAAGGTAATTGTGACAGCGTTTACCGCCATCGCTTTGTTCTCCGCTGGTTCCGCGTTGGCGGCGGGAGACGGTATAGATTTCATCGTGGACAGGGGTACGATTTTTGGCGATCCCGCCAAAACGTTCATTGCGGATTCGTTCAACTTTCAGTGGGAGGCCCACGTCGAGCAACACAATAGCGACGGCATACTGGACTATGGCGTCGACGATACCTTCCTGGAAGTGGGGAGCTTTTTCGTAACCGGTTTTCAAAGGAACAATAAACCGGTGTGGAGCACGGGTGTCACCGACTCGTATGGAATCATCGGGGAATTCACGGCGGAAGGTTCATCGGGATTATTCCTCGGCGCCGGCGGCGCGCCGGGCGTCAATGCGCGGTTCTCCAAATTCGACCTTTCCCTCGCCCTCGATACCGACGGCGATAATATCGGTGATATCAATCTCGGGGCAGCGACATTCTTGCGCGGTGAAGCGAATCTGAATCCCGCTGGCATAGCGAAGGGAGACTATCACGTCGTTTTGGAATTTACCGCTTCCACCGAGGGTGAATTGTTCTTCATCGAACCCAAGCCATTCGTTTTGGAACTTGACGTGACGGGGGTTATATCGGCGATCGCGCTCAATACCACGGGCGCCGCGTTTACTGGCGATAAAAACGGTTCCGGTGATGCGTGGTTGAACCCCTTGTCGCAAGCCGTGCCCGAACCCGCGTCCCTCGCCCTGTTCGGTCTCGGTCTGTTCGGCCTGGTAGGTATCTCGCGCCGCCGCCGCCGCGGCTGACACAAGACACAACGGGAGATCATCGCCGAAAAACAAAAAAACACGACGGTTGATTTTTTGAAGAAGCCGCGCAGTCAAAACTGCGCGGCTTTTTCATGCGGCACCAAAGACGCTGCAAGCTTGAAACAGCACCAAATCCCATCGAGCCGGGACGAAGCAATCCAGCCAGCGCGGGGCGGATAGGCGATAGCCCTGCCCCCTCCCGTGGCCGGGATACCGGTTGGCCCGCGATTCTGGTATTTTTGCGTCCGGGGAAGCGATGCGAGAAAGCGAGAAAACCGTGTTGATCAAATGTGTGGCTTACGAAAACGGCGCCCGCCTGGCCGATTTGGCGATCGACGAGATCAGCAACTATCTGGCAAGGCCGGGATGCTTCATCTGGGTGGCGCTGGCCGACGCGACGCCGGAAGAACTGGACAAAATGAAGGAAGAGTTCTCGCTGCACGAGCTGGCCGTCGAAGACGCGCGTCACGGACACCAGCGGCCGAAGATCGAGGACTACGGCAATTCGCTGTTCGTCGTCATGCATCTTCTGAACTGGAGTTCCGCCGACGCGGGCGCGGGCGCGGCGAATTCCGGCGAAGTGCACATCTTCGTCGGCCAAAATTATGTGCTCTCGGTGCGCAACAACAGCGCGCGTTCCTTCATGACCGTGCGCGAGCGCTGCGAACGGGAGCCGGACCTGCTTCGCCAGGGCGCCGGATTCGTTCTCTACGCCTTGATGGACGCGACCGTCGACCGCTATTTTCCGATTGCCGACAGCCTGGAATCGGAACTCGAGGAAATCGAGGAACAAATCTTCACCAAGGGCGCGGCGCGCGCCAGCATCCGGGGCCTCTACGCGCTGAAAAGCCGCGTCATGCAGCTCAAACACGCGGTGGCGCCGCTGCTGGAGGACACCAGCAAGCTGTTCGGAAGCCGCGCGCCCGCGGTCTGTTCCAGCGGGCGCGAATATTTCCGCGACGTTCACGACCACCTGTCGCGTATCAACACGTCGATCGACAACGTCCGCGAAATGATCGGCACGGCGATTCAGGTCAACCTCTCGATGGTGGCCATCGAGGAGAGCGAGGACAACAAGAAACTGGCGGCCTGGGCCGGTATCTTCGCGGTAGCGACGGCCCTCGCCGGCATCTGGGGCATGAATTTCAGTTCGATGCCCGAACTGAACTGGGAATACGGCTATCCGGCGGCATTGTCCATCATCGC
>JAISNE010000207.1 GCA_031276375.1 Accumulibacter sp. | reverse complement strand
CCGTCCGGCCTTGGTCGTGAATTCGCCAAACCGCAGTACGTTCCGCGCAAGGGCGAATTCAATGAATTCCTGGCGAAAATCCATTATTGATACACTCACGGTCTCTTTGCGATGATCGGGCCCGTCGTCGGCCTATACTCCCTATGTTACGCATCATTACCGCAAATCTCAATGGCATCCGTTCGGCATGGGGCAAGGGCTTTTACGCCTGGGCCGCCGAACAGGGGGCCGGGATCGTCTGCCTGCAGGAACTCAAGGCGCGGATGTCCGATCTCACGGAAGAAATGAAAGTTCCGGCGGGTTTCCATGCCTATTATCACTGCGCCCGGAAAAAAGGGTATGCCGGCGTCGGCCTGTGGTGCCGGATAAAGCCGGACAACGTCGTGGAAGGAATCGGCGAAGCCGAATTCGATGACGAGGGACGCTATCTGCGCGCCGATTTCGGCAATCTTTCGGTGCTTTCCGTCTATGTGCCCTCGGGCTCCAGTTCGCCCGAGCGTCAGGCGGCCAAATTCCGTTTCCTCGACGTTTTCTATCCGCGCCTGTGCGAACTGGCGCGCGGCGGCCGGGAGATCGTGATCTGCGCCGACTGGAACATCGCGCCAAGGGAAATCGACCTGAAGAACTGGCGGTCGAACCAGAAGAATTCCGGTTTCCTGCCCGAGGAGCGCGCCTGGATCGGGCGTGTCCTGAACGACGCCGGCTGGGTCGACGTCTATCGCCGCCTGCATCCCGACGCCACGGAGGAAAGTTACACGTGGTGGAGCAATCGCGGGCAGGCCTGGGCCAAGAACGTCGGGTGGCGGCTCGATTATCAACTGGCGACGCCCGCCCTGGCCGCTTCCGCGGTGGCCTCCGCGATCTACAAGGAACGGCGGTTTTCCGATCATGCGCCGCTCGGCATCGATTACGACCTGCCGTTCAAGTCCGGACCTGGCGACCGGGACCGCTGATCCGCCGGAACAGAAGAGCTCCGCTTTTGCGGGAACACAAACCATCGTGACCCGCGACGGCGCGCGTGCCGATACCCTCGATACGCGCGCCGCCGATGGCTCCGATCAACCGAGCGTGCCGACGTTGTTCAGGTCGGAAAACGCCTGTTTCAGGCGCGCCTTGAACGATTCCTCGCCCTTGCGCAGCCAGGCGCGCGGATCGTAGAACTTCTTGTTCGGCTTGTCTTCGCCATCGGGGTTGCCGATCTGGCTTTGCAGGTACGCCTCGTTTTTCTTGTAGAAGCCGCGCACGCCGTCCCAGAACGCCCATTGCGTGTCGGTATCGATGTTCATCTTGATCACGCCGTAGGAAATGGCCTCGCGGATTTCATCGAGCGTCGAACCCGAACCGCCGTGGAAGACGAAATCGACCGGATGCGCGGCCGTACCGAACTTTTTCTGGACGTATTCCTGCGAATTCTTCAGGATGATCGGCTGCAACTTGACGTTGCCGGGCTTATATACGCCATGCACGTTGCCGAACGAGGCGGCGATGGTGAAGCGCTTGCTGATCGCCGACAACTTCTCGTAAGCGTAGGCCACGTCCTCGGGCTGGGTATACAGCCGGGTGCTGTCCACGCCGCTGTTGTCGACACCGTCCTCCTCGCCGCCGGTGACGCCCAGCTCGATCTCCAGGGTCATGTCGATCCGGCTCATGCGTTCGAGATAACGCTGGCAGATTTCGATGTTCTCCTTCAGCGGTTCCTCCGAGAGGTCGAGCATGTGCGAGCTGAACAGCGGCTTGCCGTGGAGCTTGTGGTATTTTTCGCCGGCGTCGAGCAGCCCGTCGATCCAGGGCAGGAGCTTCTTGGCGGCGTGGTCGGTATGCAGGACGACGCTGGCGCCGTACATCCCGGCCAGCGCGTGGATGTGCTGCGCCCCGGAAACGCCCCCGGCGACGCAGGCGCGCTGTCCGTCGTTGTTCAATGCCTTGCCGGCGAAGAACTGGGCTCCTCCATTGGAAAACTGGATGATCGCCGGCGATTTGATCTCGGCGGCGGTTTCCATGACGGCGTTGACCGTGCTGGTATTGATGACGTTGACGGCCGGCAAGGCAAACCTGTTGGCTTTGGCGAAGGCGAACAGGGCTTGCAAATCGTCACCGGTAACGACACCCGGTTTTATCTGAGGAGCATTCATGGCTTTCACTTCCAGTGGCTGTTGATCGAGCTTGCAATCGTACTGCCGAAGGCGCGGCAGGGTCAATTTGCGGCGCGGGCGAGAGATCGGCGGCGAGCGATTCTCGCGGCGGGGATCGGCGCGTTCCATGATCCGCGCGGGCGCTTCCCCGCCGCCGTTATAATTCCCGCTTGCCTTTCTTGTGCCGCCGCCATGTCCGACCTGCTCGCCTTGGTGTTGCAAAAGTAAGTCACCAATGACTCTTTTTTTCGTGCCGCCGCCATGTCCGACTTGCTCGCCTCCCTCAATCCTGAACAGCTTGCCGCCGTCACCCTGCCGCCGCAACACTCGCTGATCCTCGCCGGCGCCGGCAGCGGCAAGACGCGGGTGCTGACCACCCGCATCGCCTGGCTGATTTCGACGGGACAGGCCGGACCGCATGGCATCCTGGCGGTGACCTTCACCAACAAGGCCGCCAGGGAAATGCTCACGCGCCTGTCGGCGATGCT
>JAISNE010000173.1 GCA_031276375.1 Accumulibacter sp. | reverse complement strand
GCCGTTGATATGTAAGTCTGACGTATCGGGATTGCGGTCAATTTTGTATAGTCCCACGAAGCGGGCGAGACGCCCGCGCTCCCGGTCCGGATGACCGAAGGCAGAGGGCAACCAGTTACCGGCGCTACGCGCCGCAATACTACTGTCTTCGGTCTTCTGTCCTCAGTCCTCCGGACAGGAGCGCGGGCGTCCCGCCCGCAATGCGAGCCGTAGGCTCGCTGTACCGCCGTCATTTTTGGCGTATCACGATGGTTTGGCGGCAACTTGGTATTATTCCCCTTTCGGCGCCTTTTCCACGGATTACATATGATGGAATTGCGATATGTTCTGCACAAACGACGTACAATGCGGCGAAATTGCCGCATGGGTTCGAAAGGAGGCATCCATGTTCGCTTGTCAGTTTGAAGCCGTCATTGAAAACGGCGCGATCCGTGTGCCGGACGAATATCTGAAAGCCGGCGTTCGGAAATTCAGGGTGTTGCCGGACGCGCCACGCGCCGCCGGCAAGCCGCGATTTTTCCCCGACCTGAAACTCTCCACCGGGGAAACGCGCTTTGACCGGAAAGAGGCCTATGCGCGATAAAGTCCAAAAGGCATTATTTGGAAAAACAATTCCTTGCCGGAAGATGTGACGATTTGAACCAGGAAACATGTCATTGACACATCGTCCCGTCGAGGAAAAAGACATTCGCGTCGTTTGCGGTTTTCCGCAAAGCGAGGACGAGTTGTTTTTCATGTTCCCCAAAGCGGAATTTCCGTTAGCGGAATTTCCGTTGACACCCGCGCAATTGCAAGAAGCAATCGCCCAGCGTTCGGACTCGACCGTGGCGGAACTGGACGGCGAAGTCGCCGCTTTCGCCAATTTCCATCGCCGGGAAACCGGCGGTCGTTGTTCGCTCGGCAACGTCATCATTTCTCCCTCGGCGCGCCGGCGCGGGGTAGGCCGCTATCTCATCGCGCGGATGGCCGCCATTACCTTTTCAAAACATCGGGCCACCGAGCTGACGGCATCGTGTTTCAACCAGAATATTGCCGGTCTACGGCTTTACTCCAAACCCGGGTTTGGCCCGTATGCCATCAAGGAGCGAAAAGACAGGCAAGGGAACCGGGGCGCGCTCATCCACCCGCGCCTGGCCGGCATGAGTCTTTTTCGAGGTAATCGGACATGAATCTGCCGGAACTTTGCATCCGCCGCCCGGTAATGACCACGCTGCTGATGGCGGCGTTCGTGATTTTCGGCGTCATCGCCTACCGCGCGCTGCCGGTCTCCGAACTGCCCGATGTCGATTTTCCGACCATCTCGGTGACCGCCAACCTGCCCGGCGCGTCGCCGGAAACCATGGCTTCGGCGGTGGCGACGCTGCTCGAAGGGCAATTCTCGACGATTTCCGGACTCGATTCGATGAGTTCGGTGAGCGCGCAGGGAACGACCACGATCACCCTGCAATTTTCGCTGGACCGCAACATCGATGCCGCGGCGCAGGATGTCCAGTCGGCCATCGCCGCGGCGCAGCGCAGGCTGCCGCCGTCCATGCCGACACCGCCGTCGTTCCGCAAGATCAACCCGGCGGACGCGCCGATTTTCAACATTGCCCTGACTTCCTCGACGCTGCCCCTGCCGGTGGTCAGCGAATACGCCGAAACGCAGCTCGCGCAGCGGCTGTCGATGGTCACCGGCGTCGCTCAGGTGCTCGTCTGGGGGTCGCAGAAATACGCGGTGCGCATCCAGGCCGATCCCGATCAGTTGACTTCGCGCGGCCTGGGGATCGACGAACTGCGCCAGTCGATCACGCAAGCCAACGTCAACCAGCCGCTCGGCCAGTTCAGCGGGACGCGCCAGATGTTCTCCATCCGGGACAACGGACAGCTCAACCGGGCGGTGGATTATCGTCCGCTGATCGTGGCCTGGAAGAACGGCGCGCCGGTCCGCCTCGAAGAAGTCGCCACCCCGATCGACAGCGTCGAGAACATCCGCGTCGCGGCCTGGAACGTCGACAAACGCTCGATCGGGCTGGCGATCCTGCGCCAGCCGGGCGTCAACACCGTCGAAACCGTCGCCGCGATCAAGCGCGTGCTGCCCGCTTTCCAGGCCACCCTGCCGGCGTCGATCACCATGACCACGCTGTACGACCGCAGCGCCTCGATCGCCGAGTCGATCAAGGACGTGCAATTCACGCTGCTGCTTTCCGGCTTCCTGGTCATTCTGGTGATCCTCCTGTTCCTGCGCAACCTCTCGGCCACGGTCATTCCCGCGCTGGCCCTGCCGATCTCGGTGATCGGCACCTTCGCCGTGATGCACGCGCTCGGCTTCAGCCTGGACAATCTCTCGCTGCTCGCCCTGACGCTGGCGGTCGGCTTCGTCGTGGACGACGCCATCGTCATGCTGGAGAACATCGTCCGGCACATCGAACTGGGCGAGACGCCGTTGCAGGCGGCGATCAAGGGTTCGCGCGAAATCAGCTCGACCATCGTCTCGATGACGCTCTCGCTGATCGCCGTGTTCATCCCGGTGATGTTCATGAGCGGCATCGTCGGACGGCTGCTGAACGAATTCGCCGTGACCATCTGCGTGGCGATCCTCGTTTCCGGACTCGTTTCGCTCACCCTCACGCCGATGATGTGCAGCCGCTACCTGAAACACACGGCCAACGAAAAACACGGCCGGGTTTTCCGGGCCTTCGAGCGCTTCTTCGCGGCGCTCCTCTCCGGTTACGAAAAGACCCTGCATCTGGCCATGCGCCATCCGCGCGCGGTGATCTTCGGATTCGCGCTGTCGGTGCTGGGCAGCGGCCTGCTGTTCGTCCATATTCCCAAGGGCTTCCTGCCGGCGGGCGACAGCGGGCAGATCAACGGCACCACGGAAGCCGCGCAGGATGTCTCGTTCGCCGCGATGGTGGAAAAGCAGCGCGCGATCGCCGCCATCGTCGCCGGGAACCCGAACATCCGCTCCTTCATGTCGACGGTCGGCCCCTCCAGCGCGCGGCCGACCCAGAACACCGGCTCGCTCAACCTGGTGCTCAAGCCGCGCGCCGAGCGCCAACTGTCGGCCGAGGAAATCATCCACGAACTCCGCCCGAAGCTGGCCACGGTTCCCGGCATCAACGTCTTCCTGCGCAACCCGCCGTCGATCCGCATCGGCGGCCAGGCCACGTCGGCGCAATACCAATACACCTTGCAGAGCACTTACCTGAACGAACTGCACGAATGGACCCACACGCTGCTCGGCCGGATACGGCAGCTGCCGGGTTTCGTCGACGTCACCAGCAACCTCTACAACGCCGGCCCGGTGGTGGCGCTCACCGTCGACCGCGACAAGATCGCCGCGCTCGGCCTGACCTTCGGGCAAGTCGAGGACGCCCTGCAGAGCGCCTTCAGTTCGCGCCAGATTTCGACCATCTACGGCACCATGAACCAGTACCAGGTGATCCTCGAACTGGCGCCCGAATACCAGCTCGATCCGTCCCGGCTTTCCCGGCTCTACGTGCGCGCCGGCAACGGCCAACTGGTGCCGCTCGACACGGTGGCCAAGGTCACCCGCGGCACGCAGGCCACGACCATCAACCACCAGGGGCAGATGCCCGCGGTCACCATCTCGTTCAACCTGCTGCCGGGCATCTCGCTCGGCGACGCGGTCAACAGCCTCCGGGCGCTCGAACGGGAAATCCACCTGCCGGTGTCGCTCACCACCAGCCTGCAAGGCACCGCCAAGGCCTTCCAGTCCTCGTTGCAAGGGCTGGGCATCCTGCTGCTGATCGCCGTGCTGGTCGTCTACATCGTGCTCGGCATCCTCTACGAGAGTTTCATCCATCCGCTGACGATTCTCTCGGGTCTACCGTCCGCCGCGCTCGGCGCGCTGGTCACGCTGATGCTCTTCGACATCGACCTCAATCTCTACTCCTTCGTCGGCGTCATCATGCTCATCGGCATCGTCAAGAAGAACGCCATCATGATGATCGACTTCGCGCTCGACCGGCAGCGCAACAAGGGCGACGCGGCCTTCGACGCCATTATCAGCGCCTGCCTGATCCGCTTCCGGCCGATCATGATGACCACCATGGCCGCGCTCGTCGGCACCCTGCCGATCGCGCTGGGCATCGGCGCCGGCGCGGAAGTGCGGCAGCCGCTGGGCATCGCCGTCGTCGGCGGACTGCTCGTATCGCAGTTCCTGACGCTCTACCTGACGCCGGTGGTATACCTGTACCTCGACCGGCTGACGCAGCGGGAACAGGCCGCCCACGTCGCCGCCGAGTCGTTTTGACCGCCATGGACACGCGAGGCGACGCGACGCAGCGCCAGCGCATCGACAAGTGGCTGTGGGCGGCGCGCTTTTTCAAGACGCGCTCGCTGGCCAGCGAAGCCATCCAGGCCGGGCGCATCCGCCTGAACGGCGAGGCGCCGAAACCGGCCCGGGAAGTCCATCCCGGCGATACGCTGGAAATCGCGCACGGCCCCAGGCAATGGACCGTGATCGTGCGCGCGCTCAACGAACAGCGCCGCCCCGCCGCCGAAGCGGAGCGGCTTTACGAGGAAACCGCCGCCAGCCGCGCGCGCCGCGAAGCGCTCCAGGAAACCCTGCGCCTCGCGCCCGCGCCGGGCAGCGGCCTCAAGGGCCGACCGACCAAGAAGGCGCGCCGCCAGATCCACCGCTTCGAGCGCGCGCGCCAAGACCCCGCCTGATGTATTCCGGAGTTCAGCGGATGGCATCGGGTTATTCCGGATTGGCATGAAGAATCGCCGCGGACGGCTCAAGACAGACGGCGACAGGCTGGGCATTCATCACAATTCGTTTTCCTGCGCGGCAACCATCCAGACTCGTTTCATACCAAGTTGCGCTCAACAGGCCGTTGATATGGGCATCAGGCTCGCGGTTTCGGGCCTCTGGCATCAGTTGAACACATGGGGATTGAGTTTTAAAAAGACCTTACACGCCAGCGAACAAGAACGCGAAGACGTGCGGCAGGCACGGGAAGCCTGGATTCATCGTAAAACTAACTTATTCATCAGGAAGATTTGCAAACATACAGAGCGCGACAGTTATGGAATGTTCCCTTGCTTCAGGCAGTAACATGAACAACCTCGATTTCTGGCAGGGGAAAAAGCAGATTCATCCCGGCAAAATTTTTGTTCGTGATGAAAAAATCCCGGAAATGCCATGGAAGAACAAGTAGGTAGTCAGGTTTTTTCGCCAGCATCTCTTGCTCTGGAATAATTGGAATCCAGGTTCCTGGTGTATAGCAGCCA
>JAISNE010000133.1 GCA_031276375.1 Accumulibacter sp. | reverse complement strand
ACGCGACCGGCGTCGATGAGCACGAGGTAGTCGGCGAGCCTTGCCACTTCGTCCAGTGCGTGGCTCACGTAGAGCACGGGAATGGAGAGTTCATCGTGCAATTTTTCGAGATAAGGCAGGATTTCCAGTTTGCGCTTCAGGTCGAGCGCGGCGAGCGGTTCGTCCATGAGCAGCAGCCTTGGACGGGTGAGCAACGCGCGCGCGATGGCGACTCGCTGGCGTTCGCCGCCGGAAAGTCCGCCGGGGTCGCGCTCCAGCAGGGCGCGGATGCCAAGCAGGGCAAGCATGGTATCGAATTCTTCGCTACCGGCGTTCCCCACGCGCTTCATGCCATATTCGAGATTCCGCCGCACGGAAAGATGCGGGAACAGGCTCGCTTCCTGGAAAACGATGCCCAAGGGGCGTTTGTGCGTGGGCCAAAAGCGTTTTTTATCCTCGTCCTGCCAAACTTCGCCCGCGACCGACAGAAAGCCGCGCGGGGCGCGTTCCAGTCCGGCGACGCAGCGCAACAGGGTGGTTTTGCCGGAACCGGAAGGGCCGAATACGGCGGTGACGCCTTTTTCCGGCAAGCGTAGATCGACCTCCAGCGTGAAGTTCGGATAGCCGAGCTGAAAACGCGCTTCCATCGTTCAGATCCAGGAGCTTTTCCTGCGCCCGCTGTAAAGAAAAAGGAGCACGAGAAAACTGAAGCACACCATGCCGCCCGCGAGCCAGTGCGCCTGAGCGTATTCCATCGTCTCCACATAGTCGAAAATCTTGACCGACAGCA
Source organism: Accumulibacter sp. (assembly GCA_031276375.1). Classification (GTDB taxonomy): domain Bacteria; phylum Pseudomonadota; class Gammaproteobacteria; order Burkholderiales; family Rhodocyclaceae; genus Propionivibrio. Next base: position 1,940 of record JAISNE010000133.1, on the reverse strand, counting down.
CTTGTGTCTTGCCGGGGATGTTGCCGCCGATCATCAGCACCACGCCGAATTCGCCAACGGTGTGCGCGAAGCCCAGGATGGCGGCGGTGAGGATGCCGGGACGCGCCAGCGGCAGCGCCACGGTAAAGAAACTGTCCCAGGGCGAGGCGCGCAGGCTCGCCGCCGCTTCCAGCGGACGTTTGCCGATAGCCTCGAAAGCGTTCTGGATGGGTTGCACCACGAAAGGCAGGGAGTAGAACACCGAGGCCACAACCAGGCCGGCGAAGGAAAAAGGCAGCCGGTCGAGGCCCAGACTGTCCGTCAGGCGTCCGGCAGGCCCGTGCGGCCCCATCAGCAGCAGGAGATAGAACCCCAGTACCGTCGGCGGCAGCACGAGCGGCAGGGTCACCAGCGCGCCGACCGGCCCTTTCAGGATCGAGCGTGTGCGCGCGAGCCACCACGCGATCGGGGTGCCGATGAGCACCAGCAGCAAGGTGACGAACACCGCCAGCTTGACGGTGAGCCAGACGGCGGCGAGGCTGGCGGCGTCCATGCTGGAATCGGGCGGGCCGCGGCTTATTTGCGATAGCCGTAAGACTGGATGATCGCCCCGGCTTTCGCGCCCTTGAGATATTCGACGAAGGCGCCGGCGGCGGCGTTGTCCTTGCCTTTGGCGAGAATCACCGCGTCCTGGCGGATAGGTTCATACAACTCGGCGGGCACGATCCAGGCGGAGCCGCCGGTGACCTTGCCGTCTTTGTAAACTTGCGAAAGCGCGACGAATCCAAGCTCGGCGTTGCCGGTGGAGACGAACTGGTGCGCCTGCGAAATGTTGTTTCCCTGCACGATCCTGGCTTGCAGCGCATCCTTCAGCCCCATCCGGGTGAGCGTTTCGACGGCGGCCACGCCGTAGGGCGCTTTCCTGGGATCGGCGATGGAAAGGTGTTCGAACCCGCCTTTCCGCAAGATTTCGCCCTTGGCGTCGACGTAGTCTTCCCTGGCGCTCCACAGCACGAGCGCGCCGATGGCGTAGGTGAAGCGGCTGCCGGCAACGGTCTGTCCTTCCTGTTCCAGTTTGGCCGGGGTGGTGTCGTCGGCGGCGAGGAAGACTTCAAAAGGCGCGCCTTGTCCGATCTGGGCGTAGAACTGGCCGGTAGAGCCGAAAGACGGGATGACTTTGTGGCCGGTTTCCTTTTCGAATTCCACCGCGATTTCTTTTGCCGGCGCGGTGAAATTGGCCGCGACCGCGACCTGGACTTCACCGGCGTGGACGGTCTGGGCAAGAACGGCGGCAGCGAGCGCGGCAGCGCAAAAAGCTGGACGGAAAAAGGACGACATCGATGGCTCCTGGAAGAACAGATGGTTAATGAATGAATGCGACCGTAGGTGATTTCACCATCCAATCAACCGGACAGTAGCAATGAATATTGACTGCCGAGTACGAAAATTGAAGGCAGTCAATTCAATATAACATGGCGCCGCCGGCGGTTGCCAGTTATTGAACAGGGCAATCGCATTTGGCTTTTTAGGCCAAGTCCGGGCAAGGATGCGCGATAGTGCGGGTTACGGTCAGCGGTTTTTCTCCTGGAACGAAGGCTGTGCTTGGGATGCGACAGTTATGCCAGCCGTGCTCATACCGACGTTCTCGCGCCGGCCCGGACCCGCGCGCCCGGTGTTTGGCAAACACGGCTTGGGACACCGTAGAATGCGCGGGTCTCAAACAGGCTTTTGGACATGATTCGTTTTGGCATCGATCTTGGCGGCACCAAGATCGAAATCATCGCGCTCGATACCGCCGGACGCGAATTGCTGCGCCAGCGGATTCCGACGCCGCGGGGCGATTATGCGGCCACGATCCGCGCCGTCGCGGCGCTGGTCGAGGCGGTGGAGAACGCTCTCGGGGAAAGCGGCAGTATCGGTATCGGCGCCCCAGGGGCCGAGTCGATGATCGACGGGCGCAT
>JAISNE010000095.1 GCA_031276375.1 Accumulibacter sp. | reverse complement strand
CGGGGATGAAATGCGCACCCTGAAGGAGGATGCAGCGGAGAAGGCACATCCCCCGTGATGGTGGCCCATCCGTGTTGTTTGCCTGGCATGGATTCGGGAACGGCATCCATCAGGGTACGCGTATATGGATGTACTTGAAACCGAAAAAGATCGGTGGAAGAGGCCAGTTCCACTATTCTTCCGAGATACATGACCGCGACTTCATCGCACATATGCCTGACAATGCTCAAATCATGACTGATGAACAGATAAGTCAGTCCCAGATTATCCTGTAGTTCCACGAGCAGATTGAGAATCTGGGCCTGAATGGATACATCCAGGGCGGAAACAGGCTCATCCGCGACAATCATCCTGGGGCGAAGGGCAATGGCTCTTGCGATGCAGAGACGCTGGCGTTGTCCGCCGGAGAATTCATGCGGGTAGCGCATGGCCTGATCGGGACGCAGACCCACCATGTTCATGATTTCCCTGACCCATTCCCGTCGTTCGGCACTGGTTCCAAGGCCATGAATGATAAAGTTTTCTCCGATGATGTCTGCCGCCGTCATCCGGGGATCGAGGGAAGAAAAAGGGTCCTGGAAAATAAGCTGCAAATTTCGGCGGACGGCCTTGAACGCGCAGTTGTCAAGCCGCGACAAATCCCGACCATCAAAGATCACCGCGCCCGCGGTGGGTTTCTCCAGCCGGACGGCGCACCGGCCGACGGTGGTTTTGCCGCAACCGGACTCGCCGACAAGCCCCAGCGTTTTCCCGGATGGAACGGAAAAACTCACGCCGTCCAGCGCCCTGACAAAAGCGTTCGGCCGCCGGAACAAGCCGCCTCCCACGGGAAAATACTTCTTCAATCCCTTGACCTGCAATATCGGTTCTTCATGCATGGAGAAAACATCTCACAAAATGGCCTGGAGATTTTTCAACGAGCTCCGGCTGTTCTCGATTGCATCCGTCAAGGGCCGCGTCGCATCTTTCAGCAAAGGCGCATCCCTTCCCGATGCTGGACAGAACCGGTACGACGCCGCGTATGACCGGAAGTTTGCGCCCCTCTGGCATGGGCCGGTCGAGCCGCGGTATGGACGCAAGCAGACCATGCGTGTACGGGTGCAGCGGATCGGCGAAAAGAGACGTGGTGGAAGCTTTCTCTACAATTTTTCCGGCATACATCACGGCCACGGTATCCGCCATTCCAGCCACTACTCCGAGGTCGTGGGTAATAAGCATGATTGCCGTGCCCGTCTCCTCCTTCAGTACATGCATCAGATGCAGAATCTGGGCCTGAATGGTCACGTCAAGGGCGGTCGTCGGCTCGTCGGCGATGAGAAGTTCCGGCTTGCAGGCCAGGGCCATGGCAATCATGACCCGCTGCCTCATGCCGCCGCTCATTTCGTGCGGATAGCTTTCCAGCCGCCGGGAAGGATCGGGGATGCCGACGAGGGTCAGCATTTCCAGCGCCCTGTCCATGGAACTCCGCCAGCCGATGTTTTGATGCAGGCGTATGCTTTCCGCCACTTGTCTGCCAACGCGCAGCACGGGATTCAATGAGGTCATGGGTTCCTGGAAAATCATGGAAATGCGGTTGCCCCGAACGGTCGTCATTTTTTTTTCCGTGAAGGACAACAGATTTTCTCCATCCAGAAAAATACCTCCCCGGCTCACGAAAGCGGGAGGCGAAGACAAAAGACGCATGATCCACATGGCGGTAACACTCTTGCCGCAACCGGATTCGCCCACGATGCCCAGGGTTTCCCCGGACGCAAGAGAAAGCGTTATGCCGCCAAGCACTCGCACATCGTCGAAGTCCGTATGGAAACCGGCATAAAGATCATCGATCCGCAGCAGAGGTTCTGTCATGGGAGTCGTTCTAGTACATTCTTGGATTCAGCTCGCGCCTGAGCCAGTCTCCCAGCAGATTGATGGCTAACACCAGTATGGCCAGGACCAGCGCCGGGAAAAAGACGGGCCACCAAATGCTGGCATACAGATACTGGTAGCCGGACGCTATCAGCATGCCGAGAGAAGGCGAGGTCAACGGCAGACCGACGCCCAGAAAGCTCAACGTCGCTTCAAGCACGATCACCATGCCGAGGTCAACGGCCGCCACGACGAATAGCGTAGCCACGCTGTTGGGCAAGAGATGCCGAAAAATAATACGCATGTGGCTTGCTCCCATGACCTTGGCGGCTTCGATGTATTCCTTTTTGGATTCTCTCAGGACATTTCCGCGCATGACCCGGCAATAACGTACCCAAAAGGTGGCGGCTATGGCCAGAATCACCGGTATCGCGCCCCGCTGCCTGGCAATGCCGAGAAGGAGGAGCGCCAAGAGAAAAGCAGGGAAGGACAGCATGACATCGGCGACTCTGCCTATGAGCGCGTCGAGCCGGCCGCCGAAAAAACCGGCCACGAGTCCGAGCGCGGCGCCGACACAGAAGGCCAGGAAAACAGCCCCCGCCCCGATAAGAAAAGAGGCGCGCATGCCATAGAGAATAGCGGAAAGAATCCCCCTGCCCTGATCGTCGGTTCCCAGCGGGAAGGAATCCGAACCGCCTGGCATCCACATGGGAGGCTTGAGCCTGTCGGTCAGTTGAAGGCTGGTGAGATCATACGGATCGTGAGGCGCGAACAGCGGCGCGCAGACAGCCGCGACGAGAAAGACGAGAAGGATCGCCGCACTGGATACGGCAAGTGGGCTACGGGAAAAATGACGCAGGAAGCGGGCGCGGTCAAACATAACTTATCTTGGGATTCAGAAAGAAATACAGGATATCGACGCAGAGGTTTATCAGTACGAAAAGCACAGCCACCAGCATGATATAGGTCACCACGACCGGTTGATCGTTTTGCCCGATGGAGGCGATCAAAAGCGCACCCATGCCCGGCCATTGGAATACTGTCTCGGTGACGATGGAAAAGGCGATGAGCTGGCCGAGTTGCAGCCCCGCGATGGTCACGAAGGGAATCAGCGCGTTTTTCAGGGCATGGCGCCAAACGACCGCTCCAATGGAAAGGCCCTTGGCCCTGGCCGTGCGGATGTAGTCTTCGAGCATGACTTCCATCATTTCTCCCCGCAATACCCTGGCGCTCATGGAGAGCTGGAAGAGTCCCAGCGTGGTCATCGGCAATACGATATGCCGCCATCCGTCGTTGGTAAATAAACCCGTATCCCAGAAGCCGATCCGAATCACCTCGCCGCGCCCGAAAGGCGGCAGCCACCCGAGGACGATGCAGAACAAATAGATGCAGAGAATGGCGATGAGAAAAGTAGGGAGGGAAATACCGGCCAGGGAAAAAAGCATCAATGCCCGGCTGACGCGCCAATGTGGACGTACGGCGGCCAGTACGCCGATACAACCACCGAGTCCCGTGGCGACGAGCATGGCCATTACGGCGAGTTCCATCGTCGCGGGCACGCGTTTCAAAACGAGAGGCAACGCGGGTGTTTTCGTCAAATAGGATATGCCGAAATCTCCCCTGGAGACATTGGCGATGAAGGCCAGATACTGTTCATACCAGGGTCTATCCAGACCAAGGCGCTGCGTGGTATCCGCGATCTGGGCCGGAGTTGCGTCCATGCCTACCAGCGCCAGTACCGGATCACCCATATACTGAAAAATCAGGAAACAAAAAAAGGAAACGCCGGCCAGCACGAAAAAACCTTGCGACAGACGTTTGCAAACATATCGCAACATGAATTTTCCATATTGCCGCCGGGATTGTCTCCGGCGGCATGGCTTTTTTTACTGGAAGGAAAGTTCGCGCAGGGTAAGTATCTTCTTCACATTGGGGACAAAGCCTTTGACCCTGTTGTTAACCCCGTAAATGTCCAGGGGATAATGCAATGGGAAGGCCAGCGCCTGTTCGACAACGTAGCCGTTGATCTCGCGCAATTTGGCGGCTCGCCCGTTCTGGTCCGGGATGATGTCGGACTCTTCCAGCATGGCGTCGAGTTTGGGGTCGGATACGCCGCCACCGTTCCAGACTCCCTTGGTTTTCAGGAATTCGCCGAGGAAGCGAGAACTGTCGAAGGTAGTCTCGTTCCAGCCCATGAGCATGAAATCGTATTTCTGCTGACGCAATTCCTTGAAATGAACGGCCGCCGTCTGAGCCACCAGGTTGACCTTTATCTTGACCTTGCTGAGCTGTTGCGTGACCGCCAGGCAGAGATCCTTGTCCATGACATACCTGTCCTGGGTGCAATTCAGGGTGATTTCAAAGCCATCGGGGTATCCGGCCGCGGCCAGAAGTTTCCTGGCTTTTTCCGGGTCATATTCCGGACGTTTGAGATCGGGATTGAATCCGCGGAAAAAGGGAGCGGGCAGTTGCGTTGCGGGCTTGCTTTGGCCGGAAAGAATGGTTTTGACGATCTCGTCCATATTGATGGCATGCTGAATGGCAAGGCGCACCTCGCGCTTTGCCGTGGGCAATTCCGGCTTGTCGGTGCGAACAAGGAAAAAGACGCTCAGTGCGCTGGGGCGGGTCGTCACCGTCAGATTCTTGTTGTTTTTTGCCGTGTCAACGTTTTGGACGGGCACTTCGGTGGTCAGGTCCACGGTTCCGGACATGAGACCGGCAAGTCGCGTGGCGTCGTTGTTGATGGGCCTGAAGGAAACCTTTTTGATGGACGGCGCGCCGCGCCAATGATCCTCGAAGGCCACCAGATTCATGTGGCTGCCGCGCACCCATTCGACGAATTTGTACGGCCCCGTCCCCAGGGGATTTTCCGCGATGTAGGCCTCGGATTTATCCTTGAAGAACCTCGGCATGACAATGATGGTATTGTAAAGGGCATCGGCCAGCAGCGCCCAGGGCCGCTTGGTTTCGATCTCAACGGTATAATCATCGATCTTGCGGACCGCCGCTATCTTTTCGTTGATGAATTTGTAACGATTGATGGGTGTCTCGGCCAGTTGGAAGGTATAGATGACGTCATCGGCGGAAAAAGAATCGCCATTGTGCCATTTCACTCCCTTGCGCAAGGCGAAGCGCCAGACGTTGCCATCGCGGCTCCAGCTCGTCGCCAGGGAAGGCACCAGCTTGCCTTCATGATCGCGGTCTACAAGGCCATCGTAGATGTTGCTGGCAATGCTCTGTTCCGGCGTCATGGTCAGGGCCAGGGGATGCAGGGTCGTGGCCACCGTGTTCTGTGACACCACAAGCGTATCCCCGGAGGCCCACAGGGGTTGCGCGCACAGAAGCGCTATCGCCGCCACTGTCGCTGTCAGACTGGTTTTTTTCAACATACTGTTTCCTTATGTCAATTTCTCGGGTTATTGATATGGTATTGCGGTCATCGGATGCACCGCGGCTTCACGCGTCGGAATCCGCTGGAAAAGCCGGACTTCGATGGACGATGCGGCCGTCTTTCATGACCAGCAGAATCTTGCCGCTGTCCGGTTCAAAAACACTCAGGTCATCCAGGGGATTGCCGTCGATGACAAGCATGTCCGCCACTTTCCCCGGCGCTATGACGCCAAGTTCATGTTCCACCCGCAAAAGCTCGGCTGTCGTGCGTGTCGCCGACACAATGGCGTTCATCGCGCCCATGACTTTTGCCTTTAGAGCGAGCTCCCGGCCTTTGTATCCCTGATACGGTCCCAGAAGGTCCGAGCCCGAGGCGATGCGTGCTCCCGCCTCGTGGGCGGCGGCAAGGGAAGCGAGAGCGCCCTCGCGCACGGTCAGCAGTTTTTCCCGCCACAAGGGACGAAGGCCGATTTCATCGGCTTTCTCGAAAAGCAGATCGAAGGCAACCAGGGTGGGAACAAGAAACGCGCCTTGATCCGCAAGGCGTTTCGCGGTCTCGCCGTTCATGAGCGTGGCGTGTTCTATGCTGCGCACGCCAGCGTCAAGGCAATTTCGTACCGCCATGGAAGAATACACGTGGGCCATTGCATAAGAACCCGCCGCTTCGGCCGCTTCCACCGCCGCGCGAAGTTCCCGCACGGTGAATTGAGGATTGCCCGGTCCCCCCGTTGGAGAAAGAATTCCGCCGTCCGCCATGACCTTGATCTGATCGGCGCCCTGCCGCAGCATTTCCCGGGCGGCGCGGCGCATCTGGCCTTCATCGTCGCAGATTGCCGGAAAGACCCCCAGACTGTTGCGTGGAATGATGGCATTTTCCCCCGGCTTGCGTTTGTCGCCGTGTCCTCCCGTCTGTGTGAGCGGCGCTATGCTCAGGAACAGCCGGGGAGCGTTTATAAGGCCTTGCGCGGCCGCCGCGCGGAATCCCGCATCGAGGCCGCCAGCGTCGCGAAGGGTCGTAAACCCGAGACGCAGGTCATTTTCCAGAATCCGGCTGACCTTGTGGACAAATACCGGAGGAGGGTACGCGGGAACCGTGGTGATATCCACGTCGAGATTCGCCGGATGCACGTGCGCGTCCATCAGACCGGGCATCAGCGTCCTGCCGCCGAGCTTGTACAAGGTAGCGCCGGGGAAGTCCGGAGACGCGCCTTGCCCGATGCTCCCGATACGGTCGTCAGTCACATGGACCCAAGCTCTTTCGCGGACGGGCAACCCGGTTCCATCGAGAAGCAATGCGTCTGTAAAGAGAACCTCCTTGCTTTTTCCCGTTGTATCCGTACCTGTCATGTTTTGTTTTTCTGAAAGAATCGTGAATAGGCAAAATTATGCAAGGATTTCCGGATGAGCCTTATATTTTTTGCCCATGAATATATATTTCCCGTGATATACCCGCCGGCTCGAAAATCAACGCCAAAGGGCCGGCCCAGCGCCTGGGTATGTCTTCGACGTGATCCGCAGTCCGTCCAAATATTCCATCCGCTATATAAGCTTATTCGATTTTCATCAAAGCCGGGCCGGATTTATTCAGTATGATTCTGAAAACCGTGTTTCCTGGACGGGCGATGGAGCTTGATTACCAAAACATGATCGGCAGCATTCCGCTTTTTGCGCAAGCGGCCTGGACCACGCTTTGGATCGCGGTGAGCGGGGTTTTGCTGGCGAGCGCGATCGGGGCGGGATGCGCGCTTTCCCTTTATCTCGAATGGCCGTTTCTGACCCGGCCAATCAAGGCGTATATCGAGGTTTCGCGCAATACGCCGCTGCTCGTGCAGTTGTTCCTGCTCCATTTCGGGCTGAAGGTGGAAGCTCTGCCCTGCGCCGTGATGGCGCTGGCTTTCCTTGGCGGCGGGTATATGGCGGAGGCGTTTCGGGCGGGTCTGGAGGCGGTCGAGCGTTCGCAGGTCGAAAGCGCCCTGAGCCTCGGCTTGAGCCGCTACGAAACGGTGCGCTATGTGGTGTTGCCGCAGGCCTTGATTTCCGCCGTGCCGGCGATCGGAGCGAACGTGATTTTTCTGTTCAAGGAAACCAGCGTGGTCAGCGTGGTGGCGGTCACGGACATCGTGGCGGTGGCCAAGGACCTGATTTCGCTTTACTACGAGACCGCCGAGGCGCTAATCATGCTGGTCATCGCTTACCTGGTTTTGCTGACGCCGATTTGCCTGGCGGTGTGGTGGCTGGAACGGAGGGTGAAGCATGCCGTTTTCGGGCGCTGATATCCTGCTCGACTCCGCGAACCTGGCGCGGCTCGCCGAAGGCTTGATCGTCACGGTGCGGGTCGCGGCGGTTTCGATCGTGTTCGCGTTTGTCCTTGGCATGCTGATCGGGGTGATCGCGCTCAGCCGCGGCAAGCTGGTGCAGATTCCCTACCAGATTTTTCTCCAATCGATTCGCATCGTGCCGCAGTTGGTGTGGCTTTTCCTTTTCTTTTTCGGTTTTGCCAAGTGGCTGGGCTGGAACTGGAACGGCGAAACGACCGGGATCGTGGTCTTCTCGATCTGGGGAACGGCGGAGATGGCGGATATCGTCCGCGCCTCGATCGGCTCCCTGCCCGTTCACCAAACGCAGAGCGCGGCGGCGCTGGGTTTGAGCCGGTCGCAAATCTACCTGTTCGTGCTGATCCCGCAAGCCGTCCGCCGCTTGCTGCCGGTCTCGATCAATCTGGCCACGCGGATCATCAAGACCACGCCGCTTCTGGTGCTGATTACCGTCGTCGAAGTGCTCAAAGTGGGGCAGCAGTTGATCGAGGTGAATATCCTGACCAATTCGCTCGCCGCGTTCTGGGTCTATGGGCTGATTTTCGTCATCTATTTTTTGATCTGCTTTCCCGTGGCGCTTCTGTCGCGCAAGCTCGAAGCGAGATGGAGCGTGCAGTGAGCGATATCTTGAGGGTGACAAACCTGCGCAAGAGTTTCGGCGCTCTGCGCGTCCTCGACGGCATCGATTTTTCCGTGGGCGAGGGCCGGGTGTTGACCATCATCGGCGCGAGCGGCTGCGGGAAAAGCACGCTGCTGCGCACGATCAACGGGCTGGAGACGATCGATGACGGCGAGATCGTGTTCGATGGCGAGCGCCTGGGAGCGGACACGGATTGGCGGCGGGTGCGCTCGCATATTGGCATGGTGTTTCAGAGTTATGACCTGTTCAATCACCTCAAGGTGATCGACAACGTGACGCTGGCGCCGATCAAGGTTCAAAACAAGGGAAAGGAGGAAGCCGAAGAGATCGCGATGAACTTGTTGCGGCGCGTGGGGCTTGAGGACAAGCGTGGCGCGTATCCGCGCGAGTTGAGCGGCGGGCAGAAACAGCGCGTGGCGATTGCGCGGGCGCTGGCGATGCAGCCGCGAATCATGTTGTTCGACGAGATTACCGCCTCGCTCGATCCGGAAATGAGCCAGGAGGTGCTGGAAACGCTGCTTGAACTGGCGGCGATCAGAATGACGATGATTGTAGTGACGCATGAAATGGGGTTTGCCAAGGCGATTGGCGACGAGCTGCTTTTCATGGACGGCGGCAAGATCCTGGAACGCGGCGCGCCGCGCGATTTTTTCGCGGCGCCGCAAACCCAAAGAGCGCGGCAATTTTTAAGCCGCTTTGAATATCGGATATAAGGAAAGGAATTGGAAATGAGAAATTTGTTCAAGTTTGTGGCCATTGTCGCGGCGGTTTTCGGTTTTGCCGGCGCATCGACTTTTGTCAACGCCGCCGATGCGCAGGACTCGATCGCCGCGATCAAGGCGCGGGGACACCTGAAGATCGCGGTGTTCAGTGACAAGCCGCCTTTCGGCTTCGTCGACAAGGACGGCAAAAACCAGGGCTACGATGTCTACTTCGCCAGGCGTTTCGCCAAGGAACTGCTCGGTGACGAAAGCAAGATCGAATTTACCCTGACCGAGCCGGCTAACCGCGTCGATCTGCTGGAAAGCGGGCGCGTGGATATCGTGCTGGCGAACTTCACCGTGACGCCGGAGCGTTCGAAGCGCGTCGATTTCGCCAAGCCTTATTTCAAGACGGCGATCGGCGTGGTGAGCAACGATCAAACCCCGATCAACAAGGTCGAGGACTTGCAGGGCAAAAAGCTGATCGTCATTCGCGGCACGACCGCCGATGTTTATTTCAGCAAGATCAAGGGGATCGACCTGGTCAAATACGACCAGATCAGCGACGCCTTCCAGGCGCTGCGCGACGGCAGGGGCGTCGGCCTGGCGCAGGATACAACGCTGGTGCTCGCCTGGGCCAACGAAAACAAAGGCTTTTCCGTGGGCGTGGGCGACATCGGCGATGTCGAGCCGATCGCTCCCGCGGTGAGAAAAGGCAACACCGAACTGCGCGATTGGATCAACGATACGCTGGCCAAACTGGGCAAGGAGAATTTCGCGCACAAGGCGTTCGACGCCACCCTGAAACCCTACTACGGCAACATCAAGCCGGAGGACATCATCGTCGAGGGCGGGGTTTTCTGATTCTTGTCCCGGTTTCTCTTCAAATCGCCGGCGGCGAAGACGGGTCGCGGATGACGCAGTCAGCGTACAATGTCAAGTGCGGTCAAACCACCGTCCATGACAGCACCTGCCTCGTCATTGCGAAGGCCTTATGCCCGCGGCAATCCAGATGGCCCTGGAGATGCTCCGGCGTTTCCCGGAAAGCCAGGCGCCGCCTGGATTGCCACGTCGCTACGCTCCTCGCAATGACGGGGTTTTCCCTCATGGCATTAACTCAATATTGCATTGAAGCATCTTGTTTTAAGACGTTTTTCGATCAAGAACAGCTGGCTGATCCTGGTGAAACAGCTCACGACCTGGCTCAGGGAAACGGTATTGCTTTCACCACAAAGGCGAAGAAAGACATTTCTCTCCATAGACTACGTATCAACGGCCTGTTGAGCGCAACTTGGTATGATTCCGTTTTCGGCTCGTCTTCGCGACACGAACAATTTATCGATGAAATGAAATCAGGGAGAATCCAAGGATGCCGAAAAATACCCGACTGCTGCTCATCGACAGGGATCAGGCCGCGTCCCTGTTGAGCTTCGACGACGCGCTGGACGCCACGCGGGAAGCCTTCCGGCTGCACGCCCTGGGCGAAGGCCGCGGGTTTCCCGTGGTGCGCGAAAAGCTTGCCTCGGGCGTGTTCGGCATCAAGTCCGGAGGCGTCGAACAGCGGAAGATCCTGGGCTTCAAGGCGGCGGGGTTCTGGCCCGGCAACCGCGCCCTCGGCGGCGAGCCGCACCAGGCGACGATTCTCCTGTTCGATCCGGACAGCGGACGCCCGCTGTGCGTGCTCGACGGCAATCTGGTCACCACGCTGCGCACCGGCGCCGCCGGCGGGCTTGGATTGCTTCGGCTCGCCCGGCGCGACAGCGCCCGGTTGTGCGTTTTCGGCACCGGCGTCCAGGCGCGGATCCAGACGCTTTTCGCGCTCCGTTTGATGCCCGGCCTGCGCTCGGCCGTCTATCTCGGTGTCGATGGCCGGCCCGCCCCACGTTTCGAGGCGGAGGTCGGCGCGGACGCGGCGGCGCGCGGATGCGCGCTGGCGCACGCGGCGGAGCCGAACGAGGCGGTCATGGCGAGCGATATCGTGATTACCGCGACGCCCGGAACGGGCGCGTTGTTCGACCTGGACGCCGTGCAACCCGGCACGCACATCAACGCGGTCGGCGCGGATACGGCGGGGAAGCGCGAACTGCCCGGTGGCCTGATCGAACGCGCGCGGCTCTTCGTCGACGACGCGGCCCAGGCCCGCGCCATCGGCGAAAGCCAGTGGGCGAAGGAGCATCCCTGCGTCACGCTGGGGGAATTGCTGACCGGCAAGGCCGCTTTCGAACGATCGCCGGATGACATCACCGTTTTCGACATGACCGGCCTCGCCCTGCAGGATCTGACGGTCGCGCAACTCATGCTGCAGCGGGCCGCGGATTCCGGCGCGGGAACCCCGGTCGAGTGGCCGTGGTAGAGCACCGGCAATCCCGATGAGCGAAAAACCGGCCGGACTCCCTTCCTCCGGCAAGCCGCGCGCAACGCCGGAGGCGTTTCACGTTGCGCGGAAACTTCCATCGCTTCAATATCATTGACCATCAGCCGCTATCACAGGAGACGAAACAAATGCCGACACTTCCCACTTACGAAGACGTTCGCGCCGCCGCGGAAAGACTCCGGGGGCACGCCCACAAAACGCCGGTGATGACTTCGCGGAGCATCGACCGCGAGCTGGACGCCAAACTGTTTTTCAAGTGCGAAAACCTGCAGCGCATGGGCGCCTTCAAGTTTCGCGGCGCCTTCAACGCCCTGTCGAAGTTCGATGAGCGTCAGCGGCGAGCCGGCGTGGTCACCTTTTCCTCGGGAAATCACGCGCAGGCCATCGCCCTCTCGGC
>JAISNE010000061.1 GCA_031276375.1 Accumulibacter sp. | reverse complement strand
GTGGATAAATCCAGCATTTCGCGGCACGAGAAGCGTTTGCCGCAATTGCCGCAAATGCTGTTTTCGCCGGGGTTCTCGATCAGAATGGTTTTGTTCGACTCGATCGTGTGGCGATAGATGTAGCCGTTTTCGGTGATGTCTTCGTTGAGCATGTGGCGATACACGCCGGAACCCGCCACGCGCGTCATGAATTCATCGACGATCTCGACATCGGTGCCGGTGATTCCGCCGATCGCGTCGGCATATTTGCAGATTTCGTTCTGGATGTTCGCCAAGACCGAAGCCATTCCCTTGCCTCCGTTCTTCAAACGTGGACGGCAATTTATCACAGTGAGAATGAAAGCGCCTCGACTCGTTTGGCGCCGGTACGAAAATCTCAATGAAAACAGATGGCTGCGAACAATATCCGGGTCGTTATCACGATTTATCGAAAACGATAATTTATCGATCGGCGCGCGGAGTCATTTTCCCTCAAAACCGCTCCCGGCGCGCCACGCGGCTAGATACATCCTTGTTTTTCAACGGAAATTTTTCTCCCCACGGCGTTGCCGTGAAATCTGGCACGCATATTGCGAAGACCCGCGGGCGGCCGGGCGTTTTCGTGTCGGGCCGACGGGGAACGCGCCTGGCGGCGCGCCGGATTCGGGTCAAAAAACACGTCTGAAAAATGGAGGACGACATGACAGAAAAATTGAATGTATTCATCAACGCCACGCGCTTCTCGGCCGCGCCGGTGACGCCCGTCGATGCTTTCGACCATGCCGAGCTGTCGCGCGCGCTGGCTTTTCACCGTTCCATGCCGGGTTACGCGCCGACTCCCCTGGTCAGCCTGCCGCGCCTGGCGCGCCGCCTCGGCATCGGCAGTCTGTGCGTCAAGGACGAATCCGCCCGCTTCGGCCTGAAAGCCTTCAAGGTTCTCGGCGGCGCCTATGCCATGGCGCGCCACATCGGCGAACTGGTGAACGAGGATATCGGCAAGCTGCCTTTCGAGGTGATGACCGGCGACAAGGTGCGCGGCCGTATCGGCGAAGTTGTCTTCGCCACCGCCACCGACGGCAATCATGGCCGCGGCGTGGCCTGGACGGCGCGGCAGCTTGGGCAGAAAGCCGTCGTTTACATGCCCCGAGGCTCGTCCGAGGAGCGGCTCGCGGCGATTCGCCGCGAGGGCGCGCAAGCTTCCATCGTCAACCTGAACTACGACGAAGCGGTGCGCATGATCGCCGCGGAAGCCGAAAAAAACGGCTGGCTGATGGTGCAGGACACGGCCTGGACGGGTTACGAAAAAATCCCGCTGTGGATCATGCAGGGCTACGGCTCGCTGATGCTGGAGGCCATGCGGCAATTGCACGAAGTTCCCCCGACGCATATTTTCATCCAGGCCGGTGTCGGCTCGCTGGCCGGCATGGTGCAGGGCATGGTCACCGCGGCCTGGGGCGAGGAGCGGCCCAGGGTCATCGTCGCCGAAGCGGCCGTCGCCGACTGCCTGTACCGTTCATCTTGCAACGCCGACGGCCGGGCCGTGCCGGTCGGCGGGGATCTGGCCACGATCATGGCCGGGCTGGCCTGCGGCGAAGCCAACAGTATCGGCTGGAACATCCTGCGCGACTACGCGGCGGCCTTCGCCTCCTGCCCGGACTTCGTCGCCGCGCGCGGCATGCGCATGCTGGGCCATCCGCTGCCGGGCGATCCTCCGATCGTTTCCGGCGAATCGGGGGCGGTCACCGCCGGTCTGCTGTCGATCCTGATGCAATCGCCGGCGCACGCCGCGACGCGCGAGGCGCTCGCCCTGAACGAAGACTCGCGCGTGCTGCTGGTCAGCACCGAGGGCGACACCGATCCGCGACGCTACCTCGATATCGTGTGGGACGGCGATGTTCCCAGTCACCGTCAATTCTGAATTCCATTTGAACAATACCGATCCAGGAGGACCCACCATGTTCGA
The DNA here is from genome assembly GCA_031276375.1 of Accumulibacter sp. GTDB lineage: Bacteria > Pseudomonadota > Gammaproteobacteria > Burkholderiales > Rhodocyclaceae > Propionivibrio. Next base: position 2,485 of record JAISNE010000061.1, on the reverse strand, counting down.
TGAAAAACGCAATGCCGAAATCATTGAAAACTGCCGGACATTGATACGCGACAAGAGCTATTCCGGCGAAGAAGGCGTGGTCGTCGCCACCATCAGGGCGATGATGACGCAATACGGCTTCGATGAAATCAACATCGACCGTTATGGCAACATCGTCGGCGCCATCGTCGGCGAACGTCCGGGCAAGAGCATCGTTTTCGACGGCCATATCGATACGGTGCCGGTCGACGAAACGAAATGGAGCAGGAAGCCTTACGGCGGTGAAATCGCCGACGGCAGAATTCACGGCCGCGGCGCGAGCGACATGAAGGGCGCCGTCTCCGCGATGATTTCCGCCGCGGGTTTTTTCGCGCAAGACAAGCGGCGCGATTTCGCCGGCAGGATTCACATTGCCTGCGTGGTTCATGAGGAATGTTTTGAAGGCGTGGCGGCGCGTCTGGTCAGCGAGAAATACAAGCCCGACTACGTGGTCATCGGCGAAGCCTCCGAGCTGAATCTGAAAATCGGCCAGCGCGGCCGCGCCGAAATCGTCGTCGAGACTTTCGGCAAGCCCGCGCACTCCGCCAACCCGGACGCCGGCATCAACGCGGTCTACAAGATGTCGAAACTGATCGACGCCATCCACGCCATCGAGCCGGCGCGTCACCCGGTGCTGGGCGCGGGCATCCTGGAACTGACCGACATCAAATCCGCGCCCTACCCCGGAGCCTCGGTGGTGCCCGACTACTGCCGCGCCACTTACGACCGCCGCCTGCTGGTCGACGAGACGCGCGCCTCGGTGCTCCAGCCCTTGCAGCAAGCCATCCGGCAACTGGCGGCGGGCGATCCGGACTTCCGGGCGGCCGTCTCCTTCGCCAAGGGCCGCGAGACGTGCTACACCGGCGAGATCATCGAGGACGAGCGCTTTTTCCCCGGCTGGGTCCATGACCGGGACGACGAGTTCGTTCGCCTGGCGCTGAAGGGCCTGCACGGCGCGGGCCTCGATCCGGCGATCGGCCAGTATTCGTTTTGCACCAACGGCAGCCATTACGCCGGCGAAGCCGGCATCCGCGCCGTCGGCTTCGGCCCTTCGCGCGAAAACCTGGCGCATACCATCGACGAATACATCGAAATCGATCAATTGCTCGGCGCCGCCAAGGGCTACTACGGAATGATGGAGAGCGTCTGTTCCAATCCGTAGGGAAATTTACCGCCGCGAGTTTCGAGACAAAGCGTCCATGACATCAAACGACAGAGGAGGAAAAACGGTGAGAATCATTTTCAGAAATGGCCTGGTGATCGACGGCACGGGCCGCCCCGGCGGCGTCGCCGACGTGCTGGTCGATGACGGATTGATTGCCGGCATCGGGCAATTCGAGGCGCTTCCCGGCGACCAGATTTACGACGCCGCGAACAGGATCGTCTGCCCCGGCTTTATCGACACGCACACCCACTCCGATCTGGCCGCCATCGTCGATCCGGCCTTATCGGCGAAGATCCGCCAGGGCATCACCACCGAACTGCTGGGGCAGGACGGCGTCGCCCTGGCGCCGCTGCCGGAAGAATACATTCCCGCCTGGCGCAAGAATATTGCCGGGCTGGACGGCGATACCGACAAGATCGACTGGAAGTACAAGAACACCGAAGGCTACCTGAAACTCCTGGAACAACACCGTCCGGCCACCAACCTGGCCTATCTCGCGCCGCACGGCAACGTGCGCATGGAAGCGATGGGGCTGGACGGGCGCAAGGCCACCCCGGACGAAGTGGCGCGCATGTGCGAAATCCTCGAACGCGAGCTGGAAGCCGGCGCTTTCGGCTTATCCACCGGACTCATCTACATGCCCTGCGCATTCGGCGACACCTACGAAATGACCGAATTGTGCAAGGTCACGGCCCGGCACGATGGCATTTTCGTCGTGCATCAGCGCAGCGAGGCCGACGACATCCTCGCGTCGACGCAAGAATTGATCGACATCGCGCAAGCCTCCGGCGTGTGGCTGCACATTTCGCACATGAAAGTCTGCGGCAAGGCCAACTGGGCGCTCATCGACAAGATGCTGGGCCTGCTGGAAAGCGCGCAGGAAAGCGGCATCCACGTTTCCTTCGATCAATATCCCTATGTCGCCGGCAGCACCATGCTCGGCGTCATCCTGCCGCCGTGGGCGCACGCGGGCGGCACGGACAAGCTGCTCGAACGCCTGGCCAGCCCGGAACTGCGCAAAAAAATGATCGCGGATATCGAGAAGGGCATTCCCGGTTGGGATAATTTCATCGACTTCGCCGGACTCGACCAGATCTTCGTCACCAGCGTCAAGACCGACAGGAACGCCGATGCCGTCGGCAAGAACCTGGTCGAATTGGGCCGGTTGCGCGGCAAGGACCCGTACAACGCCACCTTCGACCTGCTGTACGAGGAAGAAAACGCCGTCGGCATGGTCGATTTCTACGGCACCGAGGAACACGTCATCCGCTTCCTCTGCCGCCCGGAACAGAACGTCTGCAC
>JAISNE010000051.1 GCA_031276375.1 Accumulibacter sp. | reverse complement strand
AAAATCGAAATCATCGTCGGCGACGACATGGTTGAAATGGCCATCGATTCGATCATCAAGGCCGCGCGCACCGGCAAGATCGGTGACGGAAAGATTTTCATCATGCCGGTCGAGCAGGTAGTGCGTATCCGCACCGGGGAGACCGGCGAAGTGGCGCTCTGATCCGGGCCTCGCCGCCGCGCGGTACGCGGTAATTTCCTCACCGTTTCCGCGGCTTCATCGAATCCTCCCGGCTGCGTTTATTCAGGGCATGGGCGGAAATCCCGTCGATGAGACCCCTCTGCCGCCCAGCGAGGCGGCTGGCAGGAAATGCGATATCGGCGCCGTGACCGGAAAACCAGTCAAACTTGGCGAGAGTTGGCTTTCATGGCAACTCCACTCGATAGTGTCCAAGTCATGGAGGACAGGCCATATCGTTGTCTGGAGACGACGATATGGCGCTGATTGCAAACGGATCGCTTTCGATTGACGCGAAGCCGCGCGGCGAAAATGAAAGCCGGATGGTGTAGTTCCCTCGCCCGCAAGCAGGAGAGAAGGTGCCCGAATGGGTGGGAGAGGGCTGGCGGCTCCACGGCAACAGGCGTTCGGGCAAACGGCGCCGCAGCCCTTCATCCGCCTTCGGCGCCTTCTCCCGAGGGGAAAATGGAAGGGGAGTTGTGACCTTCGACGCTTTTCCCCCACGGAACGAATTTCGATTTCCTCGATCATATTTTCCGGATTGCCCGGAATTTGATGCTCCGGCCCTGGGAATTACCTTCCGTTCAACCCCTTGGTGCGCCAGAGGGATATAATTTCTCATTCTTTTCCGGAAACCTGCGTCCCATGTTTCGACCCTTGCTTTCATTGCGTGGCTTGGGCCTGATCGCCAGCAGCGTTCTGGCCTTTCTCTCCGCTTTCCTCTCCCTTTCTCCCGCGCGCGCCGAACTGACCATCGAAATCAGCGGCGCCGGCGCCAACCGGATTCCCATCACCATCGCCGATTTCGGCGGCGACTTCGGTTCGGCGCGCGCGGTGACCAGTGTCGTGCGCGGTGACCTGGAGCGCAGCGGCGTGTTCCGGCTGATCGACGCGGCCGGCCTGCCGTTGACCGAAACGGCCAGCCCGCGGTTCGAGGCGTGGAAAAACCTCGGGGCGGACGCTCTCGCGGTCGGCAGCGTGCGGCCCGGCGGCGGGCGGCTGGAGGCGCGTTTCCAGCTTTACGACATCGCCCGGCAGACGCCGCTCGGCGGCGAGGCCTTGACGACTTCGTCGAACATGCTGCGCGCCGCCGGCCACCGCATCGCCGATTTCATCTACGAAAAACTGACCGGCGAACCCGGCGTCTTCGCCACGCGCATCGCCTATGTCGTGAAGAGCGGCGCCGCGCGCTACGAGTTGCACATCGCCGACGCCGACGGCCAGAACGCGCAGGCGGCGCTGATTTCCCGCGAGCCGATCATTTCGCCGACCTGGTCGCCCGACGGCTCGCGCCTGGCCTACGTTTCGTTCGAGAACAAGAAGCCGATCATCTACGTGCATTCACTGGTCAACGGACGGCGCGTGGTGATCGCCAACTTCAAGGGTTCCAACTCGGCGCCGGCCTGGTCGCCGGATGGCCGCAAGCTGGCGGTCACGCTGTCCAAGGACGGCGGTTCGCAGATTTACCTGATCAATGCCGACGGTTCCGGCGTGCAGCGCCTTTCCACCGGTTCGAGCATCAACACCGAAGCCTGTTTCGCTCCCGACGGGCAGACGCTGTATTTCACCTCCGACCGCGGCGGCAGCCCGCAGATCTACAGCACCAGCCTGGGCAGCGGCGAGGTTCGGCGCATTACTTTCGAGGGCAGTTACAACGTCTCTCCGCGCATCTCGCCGGACGGCAGGACGATGGCTTTCGTCACCCGGAACGAAAGCACCTTCCGCCTGGCGGTGATGGATCTGGCCAGCCACCAGGTGCAGGTGTTGACCGACTCGGGGAAGGACGAATCGCCGTCGTTCGCGCCCAACAATCGCATGATCCTGATCGCCACGGAAATCGGCGGTCGCGGTGTGCTGTCGGCCGTGTCGGTCGACGGTCGTTTCAAACAACGTCTTTCCATCCCGGCTGGCGACGTCCGTGAGCCGGCCTGGGGTCCTTACCGCCGGTAGGGGACCTTTTCAATCACCGGACATTTCATTGACGCTGGAGATTCACGCATGAAACGCTTCATCATCCCAATGCTTTTCGTTTTTCTGATGGCCGGTTGCGGCTCGACTCCGGACGCGGAACAGGACGCCGCTCCGGTCGATTCACGCAGTGGCAACGACGGCAAGATCGCCACCGTGACCACCGACGAGGTGAATAGCCGCAGGTTGCCGCCCGAACTCACCGAGGCGAAGAGCATCCTGTCCAAGCGCAGCATCTACTTCGACTACGACAAGTTCGACATCAAGCCCGAATACCGCGATCTGGTGGCCGCCCACGCCAAGTTCCTGACCAACAACCGCCAGTTCAGGATGCTGATCCAGGGCAACACCGACGAGCGCGGCAGCCGCGAATACAATCTGGCGCTCGGCCAGAAACGCGCCGACGCGGTCAAGAGGCAACTGGTTCTGCTCGGCGCGCGCGAGGAACAGGTCGAATCGGTCAGTCTCGGCGAGGAGAAGCCGAAGAACCCTGGCCAGAACGAGGCCGCCTGGGCCGAAAACCGGCGCAGCGACATGCTCTACAGCGGCGAGTTCTGAGATGCGGGCGCGCTACTTGCGTTTTCGCCCGGCGATTTTCGCGATCGTCCTGTCGCTGGCCGTGTTCGGCGCGCGGCAGGCGCGCGCGGGATTGTTCGACGACGAGGAAACCCGGCGGCAGATCGATGACCTGGCGGTCAAGCTCAACGAGCGTGTCGATACCCAGGCCAAGGCGCAGATCGAACTGATGAATCAGATTCAGTCCTTGCGCGATGAAAACGCCAAACTGCGCGGCCAGGTGGAGACGCTCCAGTACGAACTCGAATCGGCCAGGAAACGCCAGCAGGATTTCTACGTCGATCTCGACGGGCGCGTGCGCAAGCTCGAAACGAAGCTCTCGCCCGCGGCGGAGACGCTTTCGCCCGACGCCGGCGACGCCTCGCCCACGGGCGAGGCGTCCGGCGCGCCGGCGGATGAAATGGGTGAATACGAAGCCGCGCTGAATCTCTTCAAGGCCAACAAGATCAGGGACTCGGCCGCCGCCTTCGAAGCCTTCGCCAAGGCTTATCCCGACAGCGCGCTGACGCCGGATGCCCATTACTGGCAGGGCAACGCGCTGGTCGCCCAGCGCGACTGCAAGCGGGCCATCGACGCCTACCGCGTGGTGGTCGCCAAATGGCCGCGGAATCCGCGCGCGGCGGACGCGCTGAGCGGCGTGGCCTCCTGCCAGCTCGAACTGGGCGACGCCAAGGGCGCCCGCGCCACGCAGGAAGCCGTGCTGAGCCGCTACCCGGACAGTCCCGCCGCCGCCGCGATCCGGCAGCGCCTGAAAAAATAGGCGGATGGCGGAGCGCCGGAAAACGCCCTCGCTGCTCGTCAGCGAGGTCTTTTTTTCGTTGCAGGGCGAAGCTTCGCGCATCGGCCTGCCCACCGTTTTCGTCCGCCTGACCGGCTGTCCGCTGCGCTGCGCGTGGTGCGACACCGGGCACGCTTTCAGCGGCGGCCGGCGGATGACCCTGGCGGCGATTCTCGACGCGGTTTCCGGATACGGCGCGCGGCAGGTCTGCGTCACGGGCGGCGAGCCGCTCGCCCAGAAAAACTGCCTGCCTCTGCTCGGCGCGCTGTGCGACGCCGGATACGAGGTCTCGCTCGAAACGTCCGGCGCGCTGGACATCGGCGGCGTCGATGCGCGCGTGGCGCGGATCGTCGACTTGAAAGCGCCGGGATCGAACGAGTCGGCGCGCAATCGCTGGCAAAACATTCTGCTGATGACCCCGCGCGACGAACTCAAATTCGTGCTGAGCGGCCGCGCCGACTACGAATGGGCCAGGCGGACCATCGCCGAGCATCGCCTGGAACGGCGCTGCCCGATCCTTTTTTCACCCGTGCAGGAGGCGCTCGATCCCAGGGATCTGGCCGAATGGATTCTCGCCGACCGTCTGCCGGTACGTTTCCAGTTGCCACTGCACAAGCTGCTTTGGGGTAATATTCAGGGCAGATGACTCCTTCGCCAGGATGATCCCATGGGCCAAGAACGCCGCAAATATTCCCGTATCGCTTTCCACGCTCCGGCCACGCTGACTCTTCCCGAGCAAACGTGCGAAGTCGCGGTCCTCGACCTTTCGCTGAAAGGCGCGCTGGTCCGTCTGCCGGCCGAAACCACGGTGGCGGATCAGATGTCGTGCAAGTTGCGCGTGCGGCTCGACGACATGCTGGACGAAATCATCATGGAGGCGCGCATCGTCCATAGCGAAGGCCGCCATGCCGGCCTGCGCTGTCTGGCCCTCGACCTGGACAGCGCCACCCACCTGCGCCGTCTCGTCGAACTCAATCTGGGCGATCCGGCGCTGCTCGACCGCGAACTGTCGGACCTGATCGCCGACTAGCCAGCCCCGACCAGCCAGCGTTTCCCGCCCGGATTCCATGAATACGCCATCCGCCGCCGCGCCGCGCCGCGCCGTCGTTCTGCTTTCCGGAGGACTCGATTCGGCGACCACCCTGGCGATCGCCCGCGCCGCCGGATACGACGGCTACTGCCTGTCGCTCGACTACGGGCAGCGCCATCGCGTCGAACTGGAGGCCGCCGGTCGCGTGGCGCGGGCCTTGGGGGCGAAGGAGCACCGTGTCGCGCGCCTCGATCTCGCCGCTTTCGGCGGTTCGGCGCTGACCGACCTGGACATCGCCGTTCCGACCGGAGGCGTCGCCAGCGGCATTCCGGTCACCTACGTTCCCGCGCGCAACACCATCATGCTTTCGCTGGCGCTCGCCTGGGCGGAAGTGTTGGCCAGCCGCGACATCTTCATCGGCGTCAATGCCGTGGACTACTCGGGCTATCCGGACTGCCGGCCGGAATTCATCGCGGCTTTCGAGCGGCTCGCCCAGCTCGCCACCAAGGCCGGCGCGGAAGGCCACCGAATGCGCATCCACGCGCCGCTGATCGACCTCTCCAAGGCCGAAATCATCCGCAAGGGCAGCGCGCTCGGCGTGGATTACGGAATCACCGTGTCCTGCTACCAGCCGGATCGGCAAGGCCGCGCCTGCGGCCGCTGCGATTCCTGCCGGCTGCGCCGCGAGGGATTCATGACGGCCGGCGTGGACGATCCGACGCCCTACGCCGCCTGACGGCAAAGTCCCTTTTTTTCATCCGCGCGTCCATCGGATGAACGCTAATTCCATGCGCTGGTGATCTCGTACAGTTCGATCACGCCATTGCGCTCGTTGCAGCGGATGCTGCCGATTTCGCGTATCTCGACGTTGTCCTGCTCGATGACCAGAACGAGGTTTTTCGAAGAATGTCCCGCCAGCGTTCCGGTCGGAACGACCAGCGCTTCGCGCGGGCGAAGCCTGGGCGTGGCCGGCAGGACGAGCGCCGGCCAATAACAGGCTTCCACCTCCGCTTGCGCCGGCAGGGCGAGCTTCGCCGTGTAGGCCCTGGGCGCCAGGATTTGCAGGCCGAGTTCGATGTGTTCCTGGTTTTCCGACAGCGCCCAGCGAATGATGCAGAGTTGCCAGGCGTCGCCGCTTTCGGTGCGCAGGGCGGCGACGTCCCCGACCGTTATCGTTTGCGTCTTTCCCGAGAGGTGCATCACGGTATATCCGTCCGGGCTCTCGTTGGTAATCATCCACGCGGACGTTCTGACGACGGATTGCTGCAGTTTGCCGTAGAGGCGGCGAAGGCTGTCGAAGCCGAGACACAGCTCGCCGCGGTAGTTCTGGCTGCGCCGGGGGAAACGCCGCCGCGCGCCCGGTTTGCCCCAGATCTGGAGCAGCCGGTTCAGCACGCCGAGTCCCGCGGGCGTGGCGGCGAAATGCGGGAGATTGATCCACTTCGACGGAGTGCCGGCGGCCAGCGCGGTCAGTTGATTTTCGAGCAGGGAGACCAGGCGGTGGCAGGAGAAATTGCGCACCGGAGTTCCGGGCGGCGGGGGTTTCCTGGAATACGGGGTGGCGGGAACGTCGCTTTCCGGGCTGATCCAGAACACGACCTGGGTTTCCAGCGGGGCGCCGATGTCCGTATCGACCTGTTCGGAGAAACGTTCGAGATATCTGTCGAGAAAAAAGATATCGCGCCCGCTGAACGATGTCGGTTGCGCGCAGCCGAGCAATACCGCCGCGTAGTATTCGTTGCGGAACGAACGCGCCGCCTTGTCCGGAACGGTATCCGCGATGCCCAGCTTCCTGGCGAGATCATACGTTTGGTGCAGTTGTTTCCAGATGCCCTTTCCGGGCAGGGTCGCGGTCAGGCTGCTGATGAAAAGATGCCGGGAAAAAAGATGCAAGGCCCGCCAGATCGCCAGGGCGGGAAAGTTCGCCTCCGGCGCCGGGCTTGCGCCGTCTTTTGCCGTCGCGAAATTCAGCAGGAGCTTGGCCAGGGCTTCCAGCAGATCCTGCACGTTCCGGATGAGCTGCCTGGGCTTCTGGGGGATGGGCAAGGGCATCTTCGAGAGCGAAAGCAAACGCGCCTCG
>JAISNE010000399.1 GCA_031276375.1 Accumulibacter sp. | reverse complement strand
CGGTGTTCTTGCTTTTCAGCGCCCAATCGACGGGGGTTTCGTCCCTGTCGTTGACGATGTTCGGATCGGCCCGATGCTTCAGGAGCGTCTTGACGGCTTCGATATGCCCGAGGCGCGCGGCGAAAAACAGCGCGGTCGAGCCGTTCTCGGCTTTTGCGTCGACTTCCGCGCCCTGCCCGATGAGATAGTCGATGATTTCCGCGTGGCCGTTATACGCCGCGTACACAAGCGGCGGCCAGCCGGAAAGATTCACTTCGGCGCCGGCTTCGACCAGACGCCGCACGTGGCTGGCGCGCCCCCGGAAAGCCGCGATGCCGAGCGCCGTTTCGCCGTTCCGGTTGCGCATGTTGACCCGCGCCCGCCGTTGCATCAGGTAATCGAACAATTCCGGCAGGTCGCGCTGGATCGACTGGATCAGCAGCGTATTGCCGTTCCGGTCGACGGTATTGACCTCCATCCCGCGCTCGATCAGGGCGATCACCGCGGCGGTATCGCCGCGGATCAACGCTTCTTCCATGTCTTCGTAGGCCCCGGCGAGGGCCGGAGCGGAAAAGGCGAGCATGACGACGAACGCGGCAAGCGCGAAGAATCTATTTTTCTTCATGGAAAATATCCAGTGCATCCAGTGAAAACAGGCGGGAGAAATTGTCCGTCGTCGCCGCCGCCAGCGCTTCGACCGTCATCCCGCGCAAGGCGGCGGTTTCCTCGGCGACATATCTGACGTAGGCGGGCTGATTGACCTTGCCGCGGAACGGCGCCGGCGCGAGATAGGGCGAATCGGTTTCCAGCAGCAGGCGTTCGAGCGGAACGCGGCGGGCCACTTCTTTCACGATCGGCGCGTTCTTGAAGGTGACGATCCCGGACAGGGAAATGTAAAAGCCGATGTCCAGCGCCCGTTGCGCCACTTCCCAGGTTTCGCTGAAGCAGTGCAGGACGCCGCCGACTTCGCCGGCCTTTTCCTCCACCAGCACGCGCAGGGTATCCGCGGTGGCGTCCCGGTTGTGCACGACCAACGGTTTGCCGGCTTGCCGCGCCGCGCGGATGTGCGCGCGGAACCGTTCCCGCTGCCACGCGGGCGCATCCTTGTGCCAGTAATAATCGAGGCCGGTTTCTCCGATGCCGATGACTTTCGGGTGCGCCGCCAGCCGGACCAGCTCGTCGACGCTCGCTTCCCGCGCGCCGGTCGTCTCGGGATGCACGCCGATCGTCGCCAGGATCGGCGCGTGCGCTTCGGCCAGGGCTAGGATGCGCGGAAAATCCTCCAGCGTCACGCCGGCGCAGACCGCGCATCCGACGCCGTTGCGCCGCATCGCCGCGAGCACCTCGTCAAGATTGCCCGCCAGATCCGGAAGATCCAGATGGCAATGGGAATCGACCAGCATCGATTCGTTTCTCTACATGGTGTGCGTCGGACGGCTCGATTGCAGGACGCCGGTGAGCAGGGCCTCTATCTTGCGCTTGGCCTCGCTCCCGCTTTCATCGTCCTTGAAATGCACGCCGATTCCCTGCGCCTTGCTGTTCTGCGCTCCCGGCGGCATGATCCAGACCACGGTGCCGGCGATCGGCAGTTTGTTGGGATCGTTCATCAGGGCGAGCAGCATGAACACTTCGTCGCCCAGGCTGTATTTGCGCGTCGTCGGAATGAAGATCCCGCCGTTCTTGAGAAAGGGCATGTACGCCGCGTACAGCGCCGACTTCGAGTTGATGTTCAGCGACAGCACGCTGGGGCGCGGGGTAATGGTCCTTTGTTCAGTGGGTTCGGCCATGGGCGTCTCGGACGGGTTCGAAGAGCATCGCGTAGTTCAGGAAAAAATCCTCCAGAAACAGGCGGCTATTCAAGGGTTGCTCGCATTGGAGGCGGTATTGTAACGCTTTCCGGTTGAACGCCAACAGGCCGGACAGTCCGGTTTGCCCGGCCAGCTCGGCGAGCGGCGCGGCCTGCGCCAGAAAATAGCGCGGCGCCTGTCCGCTGCGCAGGAGGATCATGTCGACGAGCCATTTCTGTCCCCATTCGACCAGGCGTTTCAAGGGCGCCGGGCGTTTCTCCGCCTTGACCGCCCGGTCTACGGCGGCGGCCGCGGCCAATGGATCGGCCCGGCCGCCTTTCGCCAGTTCCGTCACCAGCGCGTCGAGCAGCACGCGCTCGTCGCCCGCCCCCAGTTCGGCCGCCAGCAGCGGCGATCCTCCGGCGAGCGCCAGCCAGCGGGCGGCATCCTTGACGCCGCGCGCGGTCAGCCACTGTTGCGCGCGCGCCGTTTCCGGCAAGGGAACGGGAAGCTGCTGGCAGCGGCTGCGGATCGTCGGCAGCAAACGTTCAGGCTCATTGGAAACCAGTAAGAACAATGTGCCCGGAACAGGCTCTTCAAGCGACTTGAGGAGGGAATTGGCGGTATGCCGGTTCATCGCCTCGGCCGGATGGAGCAGCACGATCCGCGCCCCCTGGCGATGCGTGCCGATATGCAGGAAGTCATCGAGCGCGCGGATCTGATCGATGGTGATCTGCTGGCTCGGTTTCTTTTTGCCGCCCGCCTCGCGTTCCTCCCCGCCGCCCTCCTCCCCGGTCAGCGCCTCCGGCTGGACCCGCCTGAAATCCGGATGATTGCCCTGCGCCATCCAGCCGCACGCCAGGCACGATCCGCAGGCCGTCCGCGACGGCAAGGGATTCTCGCACAGCAGCGATTCGGCGAAGGCGCGCGCCAGATCGAACTTGCCGATGCCGCGCTGCCCGGTCATCAGCAAGGCGTGCGGCAGGCGGTCACGCCGTTCGCCAAGCTGCTTCCAGGTTTTTTCATGCAAATCGTAAATGTTCATGAACAATGTGTTTCAACGATTTCTTCAATCATCTTCCTGATTTCTTCCAGGCTCCGGGCGGCGTTCACGACACGTATCCGACGCGGCGCGGAAGCGGCGCGCTCAAGGTAGGCCTGGCGCACGCGCGCGTGGAAATCGGTCTCTTCCCGCTCGAATTTGTCCGGCTCGCGTCCTTGTCTGCTCATGCGTCCGCGGGCCGCTTCCGGCGGCAAGTCGAACAGAAAAGTCAGATCGGGCTGCAAGTCCCCATGCACCCAGTGCTCCAGGCTGGCCAGCCGGGCCTTGTCCAGCCCGCGCCCTCCTCCCTGGTAGGCGTAGCTCGCGTCGCTGAAGCGGTCGCAGACCACCCAGGCGCCGCGCGCCAGCGCCGGTTCGATGACCCGCGCCAGATGTTCGCGCCGCGCGGCGAACATCAAGAGCGCCTCGGTCTCCAGGTGCATCGGCTCATGCAGCAGCATTTCGCGCAATTTCTCGCCGAGCGGCGTTCCGCCCGGTTCGCGCGTCGACACCACTTCCCGCCCGCGCCCGCGCAAAAGATCGGCGACCGTGGCGATATGCGTGCTTTTCCCGGCGCCGTCGATGCCTTCGAACGTAATGAATTTTCCCCTGGTTTCCGGCATGTCGACGCGCATCCAGCGAACACGAAAAATGAGATTCTAACCACGGCGGGCGCGGGCGCGACAAAAAACCGGCAACAATCCCGGCACGGCCGGAAGATCGGGAAGACTGGCGACGGGCTTCATCGCGCGCTCCGCTGATAGCGGTTGACCGCCTGGTTGTGTTCGTGGAGCGTGCGCGAGAAATGGCTGCTCCCGTCGCCGCGGGCCACGAAATAGAGCGCCCGGCTCGGCGCGGGATGCAGCACGGCCCGCAGGGAGGCCAGGCCGGGCATGGCGATCGGCGTCGGCGGCAGACCGCCGCGCACATAGGTGTTGTAGGGCGTATCGGCGAGCAGGTCGCGCTTCTTCAGATTGCCGTCGAAACGTTCGTCGAGGCCGTAGATGACCGTGGGATCGGATTGCAGGAGCATGCCCTGCCGGAGCCGGTTCTCGAATACCGCCGCGACCAGCGGGCGATCCGCTTCGCGCCCCGTTTCCTTTTCCACGATCGAGGCCAGAATCAGCGCCTGATACGGCGTGGCCAGCGGCAGCGGCTGCGTCCGCCGCGCCCATTCGCGCTCCAGGTGGCGCCGCATGGCGCGATGCGCGCGCGCCAGGATGGCGATGTCGCTGCTGCGCTTGGCAAACAAGTAGGTATCGGGGAAAAACCATCCTTCCGGCGCGGTCCCGTCCGCGTTTTCCACCCCGAGCCGGCGCATGATCTCCGCGTCGGACAGGTCCTTGCCGTCATGCCGGACATCCGGATGGGCATCGAGGCGTTTGCGCATCTGGCGGAACGTCCATCCCTCGATGAACACGATTTCGGCCTGCGAGACGTCGCCGCGCGTCAGTTTCTGCAACAGATCGAGCAAGGTGGCGCCGCGGGCGATCTCGTAACTGCCCGCCTTGATCGAGCCTTCGCTCCGCGACAGCCTGCCGAGCGCCACCAGCATCCACGGATCGAAATCGATTCCGGCCGCGGCGATGTCCCGCGCCGCCGCGCGCATTCCGCTGCCGGGCGCCACCTGGAACTCGACGCGCTCCCCGGCCAGGCGCAGCGGCGAAGATACTTTCCAGTAAAACCATCCCCCCGCCGCCAGTACCGCGAGCAAGCCGGCCAGCCCGGCCGGCAGCATCCTCGTCAACCATCGAATCATCGTTGCCCGCCCTGTTTCAGGGAAGATTTGGAGAGGCGATATAATAGCCGAATCCCATCGGCCGAATCGGCGCGGCCTTTTGCCGGTGGCGGAGAACGGTCCGGCAGGCAAGGCTGCCGCAACGACGCGAGGAAAGCACGATGAATGCCGGCTGGCAAGCGTATCTCGGCGCCCAGGGCGCCCGCATCCATGAGCACACGGTGCACGATTTCGGCAAGCCCGAAGAGGAACTCATCGCGGCGCGCGAGGCGACCGTCGTCGCGCCGCTGACGCACCTCGCGCTGATCGGCTGCGCCGGCGGCGATGCCCGCGCCTTCCTGCACAATCAATTGACCAGCGACGTCAATCATCTCGCGGCGGAGGGCGCGCAGTATGCCGCCTGGTGCTCGCCCAAGGGCCGGATGCTGGCGAGCTTCGTGCTTTTCCGCCGCGAAGCGGACTATCTGGCGCTGCTTTCGGCCGATCTGCGGGAATTTATCCAGAAGCGCCTGGGAATTTACGTTCTGCGTTCGCAAGTGAGCATCGCCGACCGCTCCACCGAGCACGAGATCATCGGCGTATCCGGCCCGCGGGCCGCCGCCGCGCTGCAAAACGCCGGCCTGCCGGCGCCGGCCGCCGCGCTGACCACGGCCGGCTTCGCGGACGGTTCGGTCATCCGCCTGGACGACCGGCGTTACATCGTCATCGCCGCCAGCGGCGCGGCCATCCGGATATGGCCGTCGCTGGCCGCAATCGCCGCCCCGGTCGGCGCGCCGGCCTGGCAGTGGCTCGACATCGCGGCGGGAATCCCGTGGATCGCCGAAGCCACCCGCGAAGCCTTCGTGCCGCAGATGGCCGGTTTCGACCGGATCGGCGGCGTCAGTTTCCACAAGGGCTGCTATCCCGGCCAGGAAATCGTCGCGCGCGCCCGCTACCTGGGCAAGATCAAGCGCCATCTCTACCGCACCGGAGCCGCCGCCCCGATCGCCGCCGGCCTGCCGGTTTTTTCCGCCGCGACGCCGGACCCGCCGTGCGGACAGATCGCCGCCGCCGCCGCCGCGCCGGGGGGCGGCCACGACGCGCTCGCGGTGATTCTCGAAGAGGCCGTCGGCAAGGGCGAACTGCGGGCCGCCCTGCCCGACGGCGCCAGCATCGGCTTGGCCGACCCCGTACCCCTGTATCGGGAATGAACCTAGAAACCGCAGTTGGCCACTCGTTTTTTTGATGGAAGCCACCGGATGGCAAAGTTTCTTTCTTTTTCATCGGCTCACCCATCGGGTGAGGCCGTTACGCACTCGTGTGCGCTGCCCCGGAGCGCGCTGGCGGTGTTGCTCCTCCTTGCAGGCATGAGCCTGCCGCGTTGTCGCGCCGTGCCAGCCCACTCCAGGACAGCACACCCGAGCGCGTCCAACTGCGGTTTCTAGGATTATCCAGGTCATCTCGTTGCCTGAAGACAACGAGATGACCCCGGTGTCAAACGAAAAGGAGCGCTTTTGATTGACGCGAAACAGCAAGGCAAAAATGAAAACCAGAAGGCGTTCCCCTCCCCCACTTGTGGAAAAGGGTGCCCGACAGGGCGGGAAAGGGCCGGCGGTTCCGTGACAACAGGCGCTTGGGCAAACTGACCCGCCGCCCCTCATCCGCCTTCGGCACCTTCTCCCCGAGGGGGAGAAGGGAAGGAGAGTTGGGGCCTTCGGCGCCTTTTCCTCTGAGGGGAAGAAGGGAAAGAAAGTCGCGGCCTTTCGGCACTTTTTCTACAGGTTATATATGATGGAATTGCTAAATCCGGAATCTGGACAAAAGGCGCATCACGTATGAAAGGAACCATATGAGGATCGGTGAACTCGCCAGACTCGGCGATTGCGAGGTGGAAACAGTGCGTTTCTACGAACGGGAAGGCTTGCTCGACGCACCGGCGCGCGAGGCGAACGGCTACCGGCGTTATGCCAGGGCGCATCTCGTGCAGCTCAATTTCATCCGCCACTGCCGCTCGCTCGGCATCGGCTTGCCAGAAGTGCGCCTGTTGCGCCGTTTCCAGGCGAATTCCGAGCTGGCCTGCGACGAGGTCAACCGGCTGGTCGACCGGCAGATCGCGCGCATCCACCAACAGATCGAATCGCTGCGCCTGCT
>JAISNE010000224.1 GCA_031276375.1 Accumulibacter sp. | reverse complement strand
TTGGGGAATTCCCTCCCTTTGGGAAATTCTACTTCCGGGCATGGTTCCGCAACATGAATGAAAAGCTTAATTCCGGTATCGACAAGACACTGAGCATCCTCGAATTCATTTCCCGGAATTCGAAAGGCGTGTCGCTGGCGGACATCGTCAAGTCAGTCGGGATACCGAAAACGACCGCTTTTCGCATTCTGGGAATACTCCTGGCGCGTGAATACGTCAGTTGGGACGGGGACAGCGAGAAGTATTCCATCGGGCTAAAGACGCTGGAGATCGGATTGAGCGGCCTGGTCGGGCAGAACATCGTCGAAATCTCCATCCCTTATATGCAGGAACTCTCCTCGGCCCTGGGAGAAACGTCGTTCCTGGGAGCGTACAACAACGGTGACGTGGTTTATCTGTACAAGGTGGAAGGCACCCAGTCGATGGTGACCCGCTGTACGCTCGGCAGCCGCCGTCCGGCCTACTGCACGGGCCTGGGCAAGGCCATTCTGGCGAACTTGCCGATCGAGGAATCGGAACGGATCTTCGAGAAGCCGCTGGAAAAACTGACCGATAAAACGATCGTCGAGCGCATCCGGCTGCTCGAGGAATTCGCCTGGATTCGTCGGAATGGCTACGCGACGGACGATGAAGGCATCGAATATGGCTTGTACTGCGTGGCGGTTCCGGTTCACGACTATACGGGCCGGGTGGTCGCCGCGATCAGCGTTTCCGGGCCGGTCGAGCGCATGAACGGGAATCGGGAGAAGATCGTCGCGGAATTGCGCTCGATCGGGGGCTTGGTTTCGCGGCGTCTGGGCTATATCGCGGCCATGAAGGGCAGGTTCTGAGGTGTCGGCCGGTTCTCGCGCCGCCGCCGATGCATGAACGGAGGCCGCGCCGCGGCTCCGGGTGTTGGTGATATTGGTTTTTTCAACGGACAGGAGAGAAAAATGGCAAGCAAGGACAAGTTATCGGTATTGTTGGCGATACAGGAGCAATCGGTGATTCCGGTGTTCTATCATCCGGACGAAGAAGTGTGCAAGAACGTGATCCAGGCCTGCGCCAACGGCGGCTGCAAATGCGTGGAATTCACCAATCGCGGGGATTTTGCCGTGGATGTCTTTCTCCGGGTGACCCGGCACTTCGCCAAGGCCGACCCGAGCGTAATCATGGGCGTCGGTTCCGTGGTCGACGCGCCGACGGCGGCCCTGTACATCGCCTACGGCGCCAAATTCGTCGTCGGCCCCCTGCTCAACGCCGAAGTCGCCCGCATCTGCCACCGCCGCGGCGTTCCCTACAGTCCCGGCTGCGGCTCCGCCAGCGAAATCGGCGACGCTCAGGAGCTTGGCTGCGACATCATCAAGGTCTTCCCCGGCGCCTCGGTCGGCGGTCCCGATTTCGTCAAGAGCGTCATGGGGCCGATGCCCTGGACGCGCATCATGCCCACCGGCGGCGTCGAACCCACCGAGGAATCGCTGCGCAAATGGTTCGGCGCCGGCATTGTCGCCTGCGGCGTCGGTTCCAACCTGATTACCAAGAAACTTCTCGAAGCCAAGGACTACAAGGGCCTCGAAGAAAACGTCCGGCAGACCCTTGCCCTGGTCAAGCGCATCAAGGCCGAGCTGGCGGCCAAATAAAACGATCCAGCTTCCATGACCCCCACGAGCACGGCGGACACGGCGAGAATCCGAAGCGAATTTCCCACGCTGTCCACCGCGCCCAAAACCGTTTTTTAAGGACTCCACCATGAGCGAACTCATCATCAAACCCGCCGATCAGGCCCAGTGGGACTGCGTTTCCTTCGGCGAAGTCATGCTTCGCCTCGACCCCGGTTTTGGCCGCGTGCGCAATGCCCGCAGCTTCCAGGTCTGGGAAGGCGGCGGCGAATACAATGTCGCCCGCGCCATGAAAAAATGCTGGCAAAAACGCGCCGCCGTGGTCACCGCGCTACCCAGGAACGACTTGGGCTGGCTGGTCGAAGACTTCATCATGCAAGGCGGCGTCGACATGCGCCACTGCATCTGGCGCGACTTCGACGGCCTCGGCAGAAACACCCGGGTCGGCCTCAACTTCACCGAAAAAGGCTTCGGCATCCGTCCCGCGCTGGGCTGCTCCGATCGCGGCAATTCCGCCGCCTCGCAGATCAAGCCCGGTGAAATCAATTGGGAAAAACTCTTCGGCGAAGAAGGCGTGCGCTGGTTCCATACCGGCGGCATCTTCGCCGCGCTCGCCACCAACACCGCCGAAGCCGTCATCGAAGCCGTCGAAGCCGCCAAGAAATACGGCACCGTCGTCTCCTACGACCTCAACTACCGCGCCTCGCTATGGAAGAGCCAGGGCGGCAAGGAAGCCGCGCAGCGCGTCAACCGCGCCATCGCCAGGAATGTCGACGTCATGATCGGTAACGAGGAAGACTTCACCGTCTGTCTCGGCTTCGAAGTCGAAGGCGCGGACGAGCATCTGACCAAAATAGAAACCGAAAGCTTCAAGAAAATGATCCAGACCGCGGTGGCCGCGTACCCCAACTTCAAAGTGGCCGCCACCACGCTGAGAAAAGCCACCACGGCCACCTTCAACGACTGGTCGGCGCTGCTGTATTACCAGGGACAGCTGTACCAGTCGATGCAGCGGCCCAACCTGGAAATCTACGACCGGGTGGGCGGCGGCGACGGCTTTGCCTCGGGGCTGATCTACGGCTTCCTGGAAGGCAAGGGCGCGCAGGCGGCGGTGGAGTACGGCGCGGCGCACGGCGCCCTGGCGATGACCACGCCGGGCGATACCTCGATGGTGCGCGTCGAGGAAGTCGAAGCCGCCATGAAGGGGAAAGGCGCGCGCGTCATTCGCTGAGGCGTGAGTCTTTTCGGCAAAACGGCCTCGTGGCGCGGGGCCGTTTTTTTTGCCGGAGACACGGCCGATCGAGCGAAGGGCGGACGGAGCCGGACGGTATACACGCAAGGCAACTCCGCTCCGGAAACCGGCAAGCCCTGCCTCCGGGGAAAAGCCGCGCCGATGTCAAGCGAAAAAAGATCGCTCTTGATCGAGGCGAGGCAACGTGGCGAAAAGTGGGTCATGCCCCTCGCCCGCTTGCGGGAGAGGGCCGGCGGCTCCGCGACAACCAGCGTTTGGGCAAGCCGACCTGGAAGGCGAGTGGTGAACGGTGAAGCCGGCGTTTGTCTTGCGATCGATTTTTTGCCGCTTCCTCGAATTTGGCGGTGGAACAAGAGTAAAGCAGCGGACTGTGGGATAATCCGGTCGTTTCGTTGCCTTGCTCCCTCTCGCCTGGATCGCATGGACCATCAGCCGCCACCGTTCTTCAAGCGCGGGCCGGCGCCGCTGGCGCGGTTGTCGTTCTACGCCATGCTCTCGCTCGCGCTGCTGTTCTTCGATTCGCGTTTCCAGACGCTGGAGTTGCTGCGCCAGGGGGTGTCGTTGGTCACTTACCCGATCCAGCAGGCGGTCCACATTCCCATCGAGTTTTTGCAAAAATCAGCCAATTACTTTTCCAGCCTGTCCCGTCTCGAGGAAGAAAACGCCTTCCTCAGACGCGCCCGTCTGTCCAATGCGGAAACCCTTCTGCGCACGCAGCAACTCGAAGCCGAAAACGAACGCTTGCGCAAGCTGCTCGAAGTCCGCGAGCAGAAAAAAATCAGCGGTCGCGTGGCGCAGATCATCTATGCGCCGCGCGATCCGTTCTCGCGGCGCGTGGTCGTCGACAAGGGGCAGCAGGACCGCTTCTCGGCCGGACAGCCGGTGGTCGACGACGCGGGCGTTGTCGGCCAGATCACCCGCGTGTTTCCGTTCGTTTCCGAAATCACGCTGATTACCGACAAGAATCAGGCCATTCCGGTGCAGATCCTGCGCACCGGGCAACGCTCCGTGGTGTTCGGTCTCGGCGATGGCCGGCTCGAACTCCGCTTTCTGCCGACCAACGCCGACGTGCAGAACGGCGACATCCTGATGACTTCCGGACTCGACGGCGTTTTTCCGGGCGGTTTGCCGGTCGCCAGGATCTCGCGCATCGAACGCGATACTTCGTACAACTTCGCTCGCATTTACTGCCTGCCGCTGGCCGGGGTCGAGAACTTCGGCGAGGTCATGGTGCTCGATCCGCGCGAGGCGCTGGCCATTCCCGAACAACTCATGCAGCCGCCCGCCCTGACCGCGGGAAGCGGCGTCAGGCGGCGGTCGAGAAGGTGATCCGATGTGGCCGATTTCCCATTCCTCGCGCATTCTCCTGCCGGTTCGTCCCTGGTTCATCGCCTTCAGTTTGTTCATCGCGCTGCTGCTGAACTTCCTGCCGACCTCGGACTGGCCCTGGATGCCCGACTGGGTGGCGCTGGTGCTCATCTTCTGGAGTGTCCGCGAACCGCGGCGGGCCGGCATGGGC
>JAISNE010000190.1 GCA_031276375.1 Accumulibacter sp. | reverse complement strand
AAACCAGGCGCGCTGGGTGCGCAAGCTGGGCAATCCGGTGATTTTCGCGGGCGCGCGCCACGGGCTGGGGCTGGTGTATGTCAGCGTCAGCATGGGCGGTTGGGCGAACAGCCAGCTCAATCTGTTGTACCCGTTCGACGCCGAAGCTCCGGCGGCTTCCCGACGGCTGGTCACTTCGCCGTTTTTCAACAAGAGCACGCTGGTCAAGGGCGCGCCGGTGTTTTTCGACAATGGCGACATCGGTTTGCCGGTCTATCACGAACTGGTGGGCAAGTTCGCCGAACTGCTGGTGCTCACGCCCGCCGGCGAGGTGCGGCGCAAGATTCGCATGGATCATGGCCGGCGCACCTTGCAGCCGGTGCTGCTGGTGGAGGACGCGCAACGTGCGGTGGCGCTGATGCGGGACGGCGGCGACGTTTCGCTGCGCGTCTGGCGCAGCGAAACGGCCAACGCGGGCCGCGACTGGAGCGAGCCGGCGCCGACCGACCTGCCCAATCCCAATTCCGCCCTGACGGCGGTCCATCTCGACGACGGGCGCCTGCTCGCCGTGGCCAACGATACCGAGGACGAGCGCCTGCGCCTGTCACTGCTGGTGAGCGAGGATCGTGGCAAGCACTGGCGGGCGATCCACCGTTTCGAAGACAGGCAGTCCCAAATCCACGAGGCGTGGCCGGAAGCGGCGTTCCGCGCCCAACTGTCGGCGGATCTGGCGACGCTCGGCCCGGCGCGGATGGCGGCGGCGGCCATCGTCGACGCGGTCGTGGGCAACATGTGCCAGTCCAGGGACGCTTGTTACTGGCGCTACGATTACCCCTACCTCATTCGCGCCAGCGACGGCGATTTCCATCTGGTCTACACCTGGAACTCGTCTTTCATCCGGTATATACGGTTCAACGCGGCGTGGCTGCGGGAACGCCTGGGAGAGGCGGCATGACCGGCGTGCCGACCGATTTCCTGGGCTGGGCGCTGTTGCTCGTCGTGCTGCCGGGTCTGCGCTGGCGGTTGATGAACGCGGCGGCGCAAGCGTGCCTGCTCCTTCTTCTGCTCGTGCCGCTGATCGTCGGGGGGGCGGCCTTGCAGGCGGGGCCGCTGTCGATCTTGCGTGGACTCTTCGGCGGGCTGTCGGTATCGACGGTAACGCTCCTGGCGGCGCTGACGCTGCAAAACATGGGAAATACGGTTTTTGCCGGGCGGGAAGCCAAATGGCTGCCGCCCTCGATCGCCGCCGTCGCGCTGCCGTTCTACCCCACCGCGCTGGGATGGGGAGCGCTCGACCCTTACGAATGGGGGCACGACGAGGCGCTCGCGCTGCCGCTTGCCGTTGGCGCGCTGGCCCTGGCCGCCTGGCTGGCGGGCTGGCGGGCGAGCGCGCTGGCGTTCGTCCTGGCGCTGGCGGGCTGGCGTTTGCGCCTGCTGGAATCGACCAATCTGTGGGATTATCTGCTCGATCCGCTGCTGGCGTTCACCGCCCTGGGGATGCTCGCCGCCAGAGGGCTGCGCCGCGTCCGGCGGCAAGGCCGCGCGGCGCGCGGCGATTCCCGCTCCTGACTTTCCGTCCATGACCCCGGAGTCCATTCGATGTTCGACGACATGAAGCCTCCTCTCGCTTACCCGCGCCTGCGCTACCTGCTGGCCGGGACTGGCCTCTTTTTCGCCGTGTTCGCGCTGCTGCGGGCGGGCTTTTACCTGTGGGCGTCCGAAGTGTCGCTGCGCGGGCCGGAGGCCGCCGATGCCGCGACGGTGCTCGAAACGCTGGGCATGGGCCTGCGTTTCGACCTGCGTCTGGCGATTCTGCTGATGCTGCCGCCGGCGCTGCTGCTGGTCTTGCCCTTCCGGAAAGCAATACGGATTTACGCTCTGCGCGTCTGGCTGGCCCTGGCGATCCTGCTGGTGGCGCTGATCTACATCGTCGACTTCGGCCATTACGCTTATCTCGGCTGGCGCGCCAACGCCACGCTCGCGCGTTTCCTGGGCGACGCGCGGATTTCCGCCGACATGGTGTGGCAGAGCTATCCGGTGGTCTGGATCGCGCTCGCCTGGTGGCTGACCAGCGCGGCGCTGTTCGCCCTCTTCCTTCGCCTGGAACGCCGGACGCTCGACCGTCCGGCCCGCTTCGCGGGCAAGGCGGCCATCGCCGGCCGGGTCGCGCTGGTCGTCGTGCTCGGCTTCCTCGGCATTCTCGGCCGCGTGACCGGCATCAACCCCGCCAACCCGGTGCCGCTGCGCTGGAGCGACGCGTTCTTTTCCGGCAATACGCGCATCAGCATGCTCGGCCTCAATCCGGTGATCTTCATCTGGGACACCTCGCGTACCGCCGATGACCGCTACGATCTCGCCGCCGTGCGCGAACACGCCGGAGAAGTGGCCGCCTACCTCGGCGCCAAACCGCCCGAACTGGCTCCGAACGCCGCCCTGCCGCGCTTCGACCGCGATGTGCCGGCGCAGCCCCATCGGCTGAAGACGCAAAGACCGCCCAACGTCGTGTTCATCATGATGGAATCGCTCGGCGGTTCCGTCACCGGGATGCATGGCAACCCGCACGATCCGACGCCCAATCTCGACGCGCTGGCGCGCGAAAGCTGGTTTCTGCGGAATTTCTACGTGCCGGTGACGGGAACGGCGAAAACGGTGTGGGCGAGCATCACCGGCACCCCGGACGTTTCCCGCACGGAAAGCGCCACCCGCAATCCCTTCCTGTTGCCGCAGCATACGGTGCTGAACGCCTTTGCCGCGCACGGCAAGCATTACGCGATTGGCGGCAGTTCGGGCTGGGCGCACATGAGCGCGCTGATAAAAAGCAGCATCGACGGCGTGCAACTGCATGAGGAAGGCGAATGGAAGTCGCCCAACATCGACGTGTGGGGCATCTCGGATCTGGCGCTGTTCCGGGAAACGGACGCGCTCCTGCGCGCGCTGCCGAAAGACCGGCCCTTCTTCATCATCATCCAGACGGCGGACAATCATCCGCCGTTCACCATTCCCGCCGACAACGACGGTTTCGAGATCAAGGAACTGCCCGACGACGCGTTGCCGAACTCGGGTTTCCGCGGCAACGCGCAATACAACGCGGTGCGCCTGCTCGACCACAACATCGGCCGCTTCATGGCGATGGCGAAAGAGAGCGGCTATTACGACGACACGATCTTCGTACTCTACGGCGATCACAACGGACGCATCTCGCGCATTCCCTTCAAATCCCGCGCCTACGAAGAACTCAACCTGGAAAGCCTGCATGTTCCCGGCATCATTCACGCGCCGAAACTGATCGATCCCCGCGTGACGGAAGAAGCCACGAGCCTGATCGACCTCCTGCCGACGGTGGCCGGATTGCTCGGCGTCGAATACCGCAACACCACGCTGGGACGCGATATCCAGCTTCCCGCGCCGGAAGGCGAGCGCGCCGTGCCGCTGGTGCTGCGCGAAGGCGCGTTCCCCCTGCTCGGCGTCGTGACCCGCCGCCATCTGTTGCGGATGAACGCCGACGGCTCGCAAGCGGCGCTGTACGAGGTCGATTCAAACGAGATCGAGAACCTTGCCAGCCGCCACCCGGAAGAATTCGCCCGCCTCTCGGCGCTGGCGCGCGGTCTGCACGAGACGGCGCGCGTCATGCTCTACAGCAACAAGACAGCGGGAAAGTGAAAACCCGGGGAGCGGAACCCGGCTCGGGACAAGCGCATTGAATCCGGAGTTTTCATCCGGGCCGGGAAGCGCGGCAACCGGGATGCGACAGGCTGCGCGCCGTGGCGATCCAGATCGTTCTTTCTGGATTGCTTCACCTTCGGTTCGCAATGACGAAGCAACGATTTCCCGCCATTTGATACCAAGTTGCGCTCAATAGGCAGTCAATATTCCAGCCTGACGTGTCGAGATTTCAGTTTTTTTCGTATCACGATGGTTTGGCGGCAACTTGGTATCACCCGTCGCTACGGAACTCATCCCCTGGTTTATTACCAGCAATGCGAATCGATGGAATCCGCCATCGCCAACCGTCCCCCGCGCCCGTCATTCCCGCGCAGACGGGAATCCAGTATTCCCGCGCAGGCGGGAATCCAGCATTCCGCCGCCTTTTCTGGATTCTAATCCTGCGCGGGAATGACGGGTATTTTGACCGCCTCGTCTAAAAAAAAGAGGGGGGTGCATGAAAGCATGGCCTGATACCAGGTTGCGCTCAACAGGCTGTCAATGCTCCAGTCTGGCGTGTCAAGATTTCAGTCATTTTTTTCGTATCACGATGGTTTGGCGACAACTTGGTATTACAGGCATTGGGTTCATTGTCGCGCCCGTTCAGCAACAAAAGTATTCGCCACGGCAAGGTGGGGAGAACTCCGTCATTGCTCGGGCTACGCGACGCGGCAATCCATGTGGCGGTTTGGCTTTCCGGGAACGCCGGAGCATCTCCACGGCCGCCTGGATTGCCGCGGGGCTGCGCCCCTCGCAATGACGGTATCGGCCAAGGTCGGGGGAGCATCCTGCTCCCCCTGGAGGCCGCGTCCCGCAATGACGGTATCGGCCCGCGCTGTCTGGGGGCCGCTTCGCTCACCCTAACGATCATGGTAGTTGCTACCACCCTGGAAGATGAAAGATGTTTTTCATGATGGAGCGCGGGCGTCCCGCCCGCAAAAAAAACACGAAGCGGGCGAGACGCCCGCGCTCCAATATTCTTTTACCCTAAGCCATGCGGGCTGTTCGACCAGCCGGGAAAGGTGAGTCCTGGCTTCGCCGATGTTGCAGGTTTGCATGAGCTCTTCTCTTTTTATCGATCCCGGCGGAACAAGTTTCGTCACTTCTTTTTTTTGTCGGAC
>JAISNE010000131.1 GCA_031276375.1 Accumulibacter sp. | reverse complement strand
CCTTGCAACTCGCGGGAGGTTTCTGTAGTCTTACGCGCACGGTAGTCTCGATGCGCAACAGCCTTAACTTGAAGGAGGATTCAATGCTAACGCAATTTCCGATGATGGATCAGGCAACGCAGACACACTCGCTGCAACAGAACAGGGTGTTGCGGAATACCTACCTGCTGCTGGCGATTTCCATGATTCCCACCGTGGCGGGCGCCTTCCTGGGCGTCAGCATGGGGTTCTCGCTCTTCGCGGGCAGTCCGGGGATTTCCTTGCTGCTGTTTTTCGGTATCGCTTTCGGTTTCATGTGGGGTATCAGGCGGATGAAGAATTCCGGGATGGGCGTCGTGCTTTTGCTGGGGTTCACGTTCTTCATGGGATTGATGCTTTCGGGCATCCTGCGGGCGGCGCTCGGTTTTTCCAACGGTCCGGCCCTGATCGCCACGGCCGCCGGCGGCACGGGGGCGATATTCTTCACCCTGGCCGGAATCGCGACCGTGACCAAAAAGGATTTCGGTTTCATCGGCAGATTCCTGTTCGTCGGGCTGGTGGTGATCCTGCTGGCGATGGTGGCGAACTATTTCCTCCCGATACCGGCCTTGTCGCTGACGATTTCGGCGGCGGCGATCCTGCTTTTCTCGGGGTTCATCCTTTTTGACATCAGCCGGATCGTGAATGGCGGCGAAACCAACTACATCACGGCGACGCTGGCGGTCTACCTGGATGTCTACAACATTTTCGTGCATCTCCTGCATTTGCTGATGGCCTTGTCCGGCAGGGATTGATCCTGGCGAACACGCAACGGGCAGCCTGGCTGCCCGTTTTTTTGGTGGATCCGGTGGATTTGGCCGAGGATTTCAGGAGCGGTCGAGAATCAGCGCGGCGGCGACCTTCCGCCCGTCGCCCGCCAGGACGTTGTAGGCGCGGCAGGCGGCATGATTGTCCATGGCTTCGATCCCCTTGCGGGCGCGCATGAACGGTTGCAGCAGCTCGGCGCCGGGAAAGCGGAGCCGCGCGCCGGTGCCGAGCAGCACGATTTCGGCGTCGAGCGCGGCGAGGAACTCGAAGTCGGCGAGCGAGAGCGATCCGGCATTCGCCGTGGTCCAGTTTTCGATCACGCGCTCCGGCAGAACGACGATGCCGTGGCTGTAGCGGGCCGCGTTGACGTCGACGTAGCCTTCACCATAGGCGGTGAATACGTTCAATCCTTCCGGCCGGACGGGTTGCAGTTTCATGAAATTGCGATGCTTGGCTCGATCAAGTAGCATTATAGCCTTTGCCGGGCGGCATTCGCGGACGGCGCAAGAGCGCCTGCCAGCAGCGGCAGGCCCCGGTATTCGCGTCGGCAGCGTGATTTCCAGATACAAACCAAAGGAATTGTCATGAAACCTGTTCTCAAATCGAACAAACTCGCCAACGTCTGCTACGACATTCGCGGTCCGGTGCTGGAACAAGCCAAGCAGATGGAGGAAGAAGGACAGAAGATCATCAAGCTGAATATCGGAAATCTGGCGCTTTTCGGCTTCGACGCTCCGGAGGAGATTCAGTTCGACATGATTCGCAATTTGCCGAACGCGGCCGGCTATTCGGATTCAAAGGGGATTTTCGCGGCCCGCAAGGCGGTGATGCACTACACGCAGTTGAAGAAGATCAAGGACGTGACGCTCGAGGACATCTACATCGGCAACGGTGTCTCGGAACTGATCGTCATATCCATGAACGCGCTGCTCAACACCGGCGACGAGGTGCTCGTTCCGGCGCCCGATTATCCGCTGTGGACGGCGGCGGTCAGCCTGTCCGGCGGCACGCCGAGGCACTATCTGTGCGACGAGGGCAACGGCTGGCTGCCGGACATGGACGACATCCGCCGCAAGATCACGCCGCACACCAAGGCGATCGTGGTCATCAATCCGAACAATCCGACCGGGGCGCTTTATCCGGAAAGCGTGCTGCTGGAGTTCATCGCCATCGCCCGCGAACACGGGCTGATTCTCTATGCCGACGAAGTGTATGACAAGGTGCTTTACGACGGCGCGCGGCACACGGCCATCGCGTCGCTGTCGGACGACGTGCTGACCATCGGTTTCAACGGTCTGTCGAAGAATTACCGGTCGTGCGGCTACCGCGCCGGCTGGATGGTGGTTTCGGGGGATCGCCACGACGCGCGCGATTACATCGAGGGGCTGGATATGCTGGCGTCCATGCGCCTGTGCTCGAACGTGCCCGGCCAGTACGGCATCCAGACCGCGCTGGGCGGCTACCAGAGCATCGACGACCTGGTGGCGCCCGAAGGCCGTCTGTGCCGCCAGCGCGACCTGGCGCATGAATTGCTCACGGCGATCCCCGGAGTGAGCTGCGTCAAGCCGAAAGCCACGTTGTACATGTTTCCCAGGCTCGATCCGGCGATTTATCCGATTACCGACGACCAGGCGTTCATCGCCAAACTCTTGCGCGAGGAACGCGTCCTGCTGGTTCAGGGAACCGGCTTCAACTGGCCGCATCCGGATCATTTCCGGCTGGTCTTCCTGCCCTACGAGGATCAGATCAGGGAGGCGATCGAGCGCATCGCCCGTTTTCTGGAACACTACCGCAAGCGGCGGGGGACTTGAGATGAGAATCGTTGCCGTCACCGACGATCGCGGGAACGTCGCCGAAGCCGAGTGGCTGGAGAAGGCGGAGCGCGTGCATCGGCAGTTGCGTCCGCAATTGCCGGCGGACTACGTTTCGCGTCTGCGCGAGATCTTCGCCGCGGGGGCGCGGATGGCGCTCGCGGTCGAGGGCGAAACGGTCGTTTCCGTGGCGCTCTGGCGGGTCATCGAAAACACTCATGAAGGCCGCCGGCTCTATGTCGACGATCTCGTCAGCGACGCGGCCAGCCGTTCGCGCGGCGCCGGCCGGCGGCTGCTCGGCTGGCTCGAAAGCCGGGCCGGAAGCCTGGGATGCGACGTGCTGGCGCTCGATTCCGGAGTTCAGCGCCAGGACGCGCATCGTTTCTATTTCCGCGAGGGCATGGTCATTTCTTCGTTTTGCTTCAAGAAAGTATTGAAATGAAACCGATCAATGTGGGACTGCTCGGCATCGGCACCGTCGGCGGCGGCACTTTCACGGTGCTGGAACGCAATGCCGATGAAATCGCCCGGCGGGCGGGCCGGCCGATCCGGATCGACGTGGTGGCCGACACCAATCTCGATCTGGCGAAAAAGGTGACCGGTGGGCGCTGCCGGCTGACCGGTGACGCTTTCGCCGTGACCGGCGACCCGAATGTCGACATCGTCGTCGAGTTGATCGGAGGATGCGGCGTCGCCAAGGATCTGGTGCTCGCGGCGATCGACCGCGGCAAGCACGTGGTGACGGCCAACAAGGCGCTTTTGGCCAACCACGGCAACGAGATCTTCGCCGCCGCGCAGCGGCGGGGCGTGACAGTCGCCTTCGAGGCGGCGGTGGCCGGCGGCATTCCGATCATCAAGGCCCTGCGCGAAGGCTTGACGGCCAATCGCATCGAGTGGATCGCGGGGATCATCAACGGGACGACCAACTTCATCCTTTCCGAAATGCGCGACAAGGGCCTGCCGTTCGCCGCCGCGCTCGCCGAGGCGCAGCGCCTGGGCTACGCCGAGGCCGATCCGACCTTCGATGTCGAAGGCATCGACGCGGCGCACAAGCTGACCATCATGAGCGCGATCGCCTTCGGCAATTCGATGAAGTTCGGCGACGCGCATATCGAAGGAATCAGCCGGCTCGATTCGTCCGACATCAAGTATGCCGAACAGCTCGGCTACCGCATCAAGCTGCTCGGCATCACCCGGCGCGCGGCGCAAGGCGTCGAACTGCGCGTGCATCCGGCGCTGATTTCGGCCCGGCGGCTGATCGCCAACGTCGAAGGCGCGATGAACGCGGTGCTGGTCAAGGGCGACGCGGTCGGCGCCACGCTCTATTACGGCAAGGGCGCCGGCGCCGAGCCGACAGCCTCGGCGGTCATCGCCGATCTCGTCGACGTGGCGCGCATGCTGACGGCCGATCCGGAGCATCGCGTTCCGCATCTCGCCTTTCAGCCGGAGGCCATCGTCGAGCTGCCGATCCTGCCGATTTCGGAAATCGTCAGCAGTTATTATCTGCGCCTGCGGGTCGAGGACCGGCCGGGCGTCCTGGCGGACATCACGCGCATTCTCGCCGACCACCAGATTTCGATCGAGGCGATGATCCAGCGCGAGCCGGGCGAGGGCGAGGAACAGGCGGACATCATCATGCTGACGCATCAGACGCGCGAGAAGAACATCGACGAGGCCATCGTGCGGATCGAGCAACTGCCGGTCATCACCGGCCGCGTCACGCGCCTCCGCCTCGAAGGCTTGCTGTAGGGGCGGGCCGATGTTTACGGCGAGGCGCGGAGGCGAAATATGAGCTATCAGGTACTGGCGCGCAAATGGCGTCCGCGCACCTTCGAAACCCTGGTCGGGCAGGAGCACGTGGTCAAGGCGCTGACGCATGCCCTGACCAACGGCCGGCTGCATCACGCCTACCTTTTCACCGGCACGCGCGGTGTCGGCAAGACGACGCTGGCGCGCATCCTGGCCAAATCGTTCAACTGCGAGACGGGCGTCACGGCGACGCCGTGCGGAGTCTGTTCCGCCTGCGCCGAAATCGACGCGGGACGCTTCGTCGAC
>JAISNE010000121.1 GCA_031276375.1 Accumulibacter sp. | reverse complement strand
CTGTTTGGCCCGGAGCATTTCCAGGATCAGGTTCTTTCGTTCGATGTTGAGCATCGCGTGAGATACCGCCCGATGAAAACTTTCTGAAACCTGCCGAAAGGAAGCAGGCGGAACGCCTGTCATGCCTCCGGCGAAGCTTCATTGTACGCCACGGCAATCGCCTTCTCGACAGCCGATGTCGGGCCGGCTTGCCTGACTTGCGTTTCTCCTCCCACCGCCGGGGCGCGGCATCTGCCTTCCAGCCGGTAAAGCCGCTCCGATTTCCTCACGCCCAGGGGCCTCCGCTGCCTCGCGCCGATGAAATCCGTCGTTTTGAAAGTTTCTTTATGTTTCTGAAATGATTTTTATATATTTTTGTTGACTTCCTAAAAGTTTCGTATAGACTGCTTTTCCAACAAGAATCAGGCCGCAGAAACCGGGCCGCAATCAGAGTTTTCGTCACCGGAGGAAAAGCAATGAGTGAAAAAGTCCCTGTTTCCCACCCCGTGCTTTGCGGGTCCATTGCCGGAAGCATCGGCGGGATGGGCGTCAGGCTGCACAACGAGGCTTTCCGGGCCAAGGGGCTGGCCTACACCTATGTGTCCTTCGAGCCTTCCGGGGCCGGGGAAGCGATCGTCGCCATGCGCGCCCTGGGCATCCGCGGTCTGGGGGTGACCATGCCTTTCAAGGAGTGGGTCATCCCGTTTCTCGACGCCCTGGACCCGACGGCGGAGGAAATCGGGGCGGTCAATACCATCGTGAACGACCAGGGGAAGCTGACCGGCTACAACACCGACGCCTGGGGCGCCATTGCCGCCCTGCGCGAGGCGGCGGACCCCACGGGAAAACGAATCGTGGTCCTGGGCGCCGGGGGCGGAGCGAAGAGCGTGCTGTGGGCCTTGAAGCAATATACCGGCGACATCGTTCTTTTCAACCGGGATCGGGAGCGGGGCAAGAAAACGGCCCGCCTCTTCGACATCGAATTCGGGGGATCCATCGACCGGGTGGACCGGAGCCTGGCTTACGACATGTTGATCAACTGCACCGCCGTGGGTTTCAAATCCCGGGAGAGCGTTTTGAAGCGGGACAGGATCGTCCCCCGCACCCTGGTGTTCGATGCCGTTTTCGTCCCCGCCAAAACGGCGCTCCTCGACGAGGCCGCCGCCGTGGGCTGCGTCTGCGTGTCGGGAACCCGGATGCTGATGCACCAGGCCTGCAAGCAGTTCGAGTTGTATACCGGTGTCCCGGCGCCGGTGGCGCTTTACGAGACCATGCTGGGCCGCATTCTGGGCGGAGCCTGAACCGGCCCGGTCAACGGCCATTTTTTTCACGATGGAGCGCGGGCGTCCCGCCCGCAAAAAAACACGAAACGGGTAAGACGCCCGCGCTCCAATGCGCTTTCACGCTGCTTTTTCCACAAGGAGGGATCGATGAATGAAGAAAGCCGGCGTCCCGAGCTGATCATGCGGCTCGGGATGGCCTTTGCCAGCAAGGAAGACGCCATCCGCGAGGCTTGCGCGCTGCTTTTCGCCGCGGGCTGCGTGGACAGGGACTACGCGCGGAGCATGTTGCGGCGGGAGGAGACCGCCAACACCTGGCTGGGCGCGGGGCTGGCGATTCCCCACGGCGCGCTGGAAGACAAGGGCGGGGTGAAGCGCGACGGGCTGGCGGTTCTCCAGTCGCCGGCGGGAGTCGATTGGGGCGGGGGAAACCGCGCGACCCTGATCGTCGCCATCGCCGCCGCGGGGGACGGGCACATCGCCATCCTGAAGCGGATGACCGGCCTCCTGCAGGACCAATCGAGAATGTCCCGGCTCAGCCAGACCCTGGACGAAGCGGAATTGAAGGCCGCCTTCCTCGAACGGACGGAGGAAGAAGAGGAAGGCAAGGCATTGCCCGATTTCGCCGTGGCGCGGGAATGGGTCCTGGATTACCCGGCGGGGCTGCACGCGCGGCCCGCCCTGATCTGGTCGGAAAGCGCCAGGGAATCCACCGCCCTGTTGCGCGTCCGTCACGAACGGAAGAGCGCCGATCCGAGACAACTGGTGGCCTTGCTGCATCTGGGCTTGAAGGCGGGGGACCGGCTGACCGTTTCCGCCGACGGCCCCGGCGCCGGGCCGGCGCTGGAACGCTTCCTCCAGATCATCGCCTCCTTGAGCGCCGCGGAAAAGGAACAGGCCGCCAGGGCGCGGGCCGCGCAAGAGCCCGTGGCTTCCGCCGCGAAACCGTCCTGGGCCGGGAACGCGAACGCGGATGGCATCGCCGGCGCGGCGGCGGCGCCGGGTTTTTGCCTGGGAAACGTGTTCTCGATCCGCCCAGGGGACATCGAAGTTCCGGATATCCCCATGTCGCTGGATCGCGGCGCGGCGCTGCTGGCAGACGCGGTGAGCAAGGCCAGGCAGCAGATCAGGGCGGTGATGGACGATACGGGCAGAAGGCTGGGCGTCGCGGAAGCCGCGATCTTCAAGACCCACGACGCTTTCCTCGAAGACCGCGAGCTGATCGCCGCCTGCGCATTCCACATGGTGAACGGGCACGGCCCGGCCTGGTCGTGGAACAGCGCGGTGGAAGAACTGGCGAGGAGCTTCGAGGCCATGGACAACGCGGTGCTCGCGGCGCGGGCGGCGGATATCCGCGACGCGGGACGCCGGGTGCTCGGCTTCCTGCTGCCGGAAAACGCCGCCCGGAAAAGGCGCGAACTGCCCGCCGGAAAGGCGGTGCTGCTGGCAAAGGATCTTTCTCCCGCGGACATGGCGGAGATCGACCCCGGCCGGGTGCTCGGCATCGTCACGGTTTTCGGCAGCCCGACTTCGCACATGGCGATCCTGGCCCGCACCCTGGGCATTCCCACGGTGGTGGCCTGCGGCGCGGAAATCCTCGATCTCGCGGACGGCGAGCCGGTGATCGTCGATGGCGACGGCGGCGTCATCTACCGCCATCCTTCGCCGGAAGTCCTGGCGGCCGCCGGCAGGGAACGTGATCGGCGGGAGTCGCGCCGGAAGGAGCAGATCCGGACCCGCGCCCTGCCGGCAACGACTACCGACGGGCGCCGCTTCACGATCTCGGCGAACATCAACAACGCCGACCAGGTTCCGTCGGCGCTGGACATGGGCGCCGAGGGCGTCGGCCTGATGCGGACGGAATTCCTGTTCCTCGAACGGGGAGAGAGTCCCGGCGAGGACGATCAGGCGGCGGCGTACATCGCCATGGCGAAGGCGCTGGACGGGCGCGGCCTGACCATCCGCGCGCTGGACATCGGCGGCGACAAGCAGATGCCGCGCCTTGCCCTGGAAAAGGAAGAGAACCCCTTCCTCGGCGTGCGCGGGGCGCGGCTCCTGCTGCGCCGGCGCGACCTGCTGCTGCCCCAGTTGCGGGCAATCTACCGCTCGGCCAGGGAATGCGCGAACATCAGGTTGATGTTTCCGATGATCAGCAACCTGGATGAGTTGCGGGAACTCCGGAAGATTTGCGAGGAAGTCCGCCGGGCGCTCGACGCGCCGCCGATTTCCCTGGGGATCATGATCGAAGTGCCGGCCGCGGCGATCCTGGCCGAAGTCCTGGCGAGGGAAGTGGACTTCTTTTCCATCGGCACCAACGACCTGACCCAGTACACCCTCGCCATGGATCGGCAGAATCCGGCCCTGGCGCGGGAAACCGACGGTGTCCATCCGGCGGTGCTCCGGCTCATCAAGACCGCCGTGGACGGGGCCAGGAAACATCGCCGGCACGTCGGCGTCTGCGGCGGTATCGCCGGGGAAAAAACCGGCGCGCTGCTCCTGTCCGGAATGGGGGTCGACGAGCTTTCCATGACTCCCCACGACATTCCGGCGGTCAAGGAAGCTCTCCGCGCCCAGGAATACGGCAAGCTCAAGGAAATGACCGACCGCGCCTTCTCGCTGGCCTCGCCGGAGGAAGTCCATGCGCTGCTGGAGTCGTCATGACTCGATCCGCGTTCGCCGGCGGGCGGCAAGGCTTTTTTCGCCCAACGGGTTTCACCGGCTCAAGACCTGTTCATGCGCAAAGCATGAACAGGTGCTGAGCAAAACATTCCCAACTGGAGTCAACTCTCGATGAAAATCGTCACCTTCACGCCGAATCCGGCGATCGATCTGACCATCAGGCTGGAAAAACTCACCCCCGGCGAAGTACAGCGCGCCGAAACCCACTTCACCCGGGCCGGCGGCAAGGGCGTCAATGTCAGCACCGCCCTTGCCGGATACGGAATGGACAACACGGCGAGCGGTTTTCTCGGCGCCGGCAACGCGGGGATTTTCGAACGCCACTTTTCCGACCTCTCCATTGACGACGCCTTCGTCCGCGTCGACGGGGAAAACCGCACCAACATCAAGATCGTCGATGCCGCGGGGACGACCGACGTCAACCTCAATGGATTTTCGGTGGCCGAACAGGACGGGGAAAAATTCCTGGCCAGGACGGATCTCTTGTTCTCCCGCGAAAACGGCATCGCGGTGCTGTCCGGCAGCCTTCCTCCCGGCTGCCCGCCCGACTTCCACCGGACGCTCGTGCGGAGGCTCAAAAGCCGGGGACACACGGTTTTCCTCGACGCCGACGGGGCGGCTCTGGCCAGCGCCCTGTCCGGCGACGCCGTTCTGCCCGACGGCATCAAGCCGAACCTCCGGGAGCTTTCCGAATGGGCGGGAGCGCCGCTCGAACGCGACGCAGACATCCTCGCCGCCGCGCAACTGCTGCTGGCGCGGGGCCTGCGGCTCGTGGCGGTATCGCTGGGCGGCGAGGGCGCGCTGTTCGTCGACCGGCAAGAGGCGCTGCGCGTCCGGGGAGAACCGGAACGCATCGCCAGCACCGTCGGCGCGGGCGACGCCATGATGGCCGGCATCGCCGCCGCCTGGGCGGCGATGTACTCGCTGGAACACACCGCAAGACTGGCGACGGCCTTTGCGCTGGGCTGGCTGAAAAACAGCGCGGCGGAAAAACCCTTTCCCTGGAACGGTTTCAGGGGAAAAGTCGGTTTCAGGGAAAAAGTCGAAACCGCCCTGGGCAAGATCCGCGTGGAAAAGGTCTGGGCCGCTTCCGAAACTTGCCATCCTGACGGTCATGGCGCTTGCCGCCCCCCTGGAGGATGAAAGACGTTCTTCATAGTGGAGCGCGGGCGTCCCGCCCGCAAAAAACACGAAGCGGGCGAGACGCCCGCGCTCCAATATTCTTTTACGCCAAGCCTTCCGTGAAAATCCGGGTGAAAGATAAAATCATGCCTTTCGCGGATTTCGGGGACGCCAGATGCCGGTGGGAATCATTGAATCGCTCGATCACGAGGCGCGAGGGGTCACCCGGCTCGAAGGCAAGACGGTTTTCGTCGAAGGGGGACTGCCGGG
>JAISNE010000120.1 GCA_031276375.1 Accumulibacter sp. | reverse complement strand
GTGGTGGACGCCATGGACCTGAACAAATCGGCCTACGCCGCCCTCAAGCTGTACGAAGTGGTGCCGTACCTGAACGAAACGGCGCACATCTGGGCCAGCGGCGCGATCCACGTATCCGGCGAATTCTGGAGCCGCCTCGACCGGGAAGAGCGGGAAGCATTCGCCCAGGCGGCGGCCGAGGGCGCGGCGCATTTCAACGAGCTTATCGTCAAGGATGAGGAACTGGCCGTGTCGGAAGCCGCCAAGGCCGGCGGCCATGTCGTCAAGATTCCGGATCGCGCGCCCTGGGAACGGGCGGCGCAAAAGGTATGGGACGAGTTCGCCCCCAAACTGGGCGGCATCGAGCGGATCCGCGCCATACACGGCTTGTGATTCCAAGTTGCGCTCAACAGGCCGCTGGATAATCAAATCTGCCGCGCCGTCATTGCTCGGGCTGCGCGACGTGGCAATCCAGGCGGCGGTCGGGTTTTCTGAAACGACAAGGCGCTTTCCTGGTCTGTATGAGCCACGAACCTCGGTGATTCCGGGTACGGTTCGTTATCGCGTCCGCAAAAAAGCAAGTCCCACGAAGCGGGCGAGACGCCCGCGCTCCCGGATTTTCGCGCGAGCCAATGGAGCGCGGGCGTCCCGCCCGCAATGCGAGCCGCAGGCTCGCGTACCGCCGCTTCTTTCATCTCCGCGCGCGGAACAACATTTGCGGAAAGGCCGTTTTTGCGCTCCTCGCTCATCCGAACCGGGCTACCGAGGATTGCGCAACCGTGCCGGCGGCGCGGCCGCTCCGTGAAAATTACTGGCGTTCCCGGTTTTCCAGCAAGGACTGATTGATGTCGATCTTGTAGCGGGAACGCAGGCTCGACAGGTAGGCGGAGACATCTTCCCGCGCCACGATTCCGGCATATCCGTCCTTGAGCGCCTTGAGCTGATTTTCGTCGATCTTCTCCGGTTGCGCGACCTCGGTGATCCTGAACAGCGTGTAGCCGTCGCCGACGCCGACACCGACGTAGGCCGGCAGCTTTTGCACGTCGGCCTTGAAAATGGCCTGCAGGGCCGCCGCCGGCAGCGGCGACTGCGTGGCCTGCTGGCGCGATACTCCGCGGGTTTCCGACCAGGCGACCTGGTCTTCTCCCTTCCGGAGTTCCGCCAGGCGCGCTTCGCCGGCGCCGGTGGCCTGTTTCATCGCCTCCTCGTCCCGGAGCATTTTCTCGATGTCGTCCCTGACGGCATCGAACGGACGAATCGTCGCCGCGGCATGCTCCAGCACGCGCGCCGCCAGCAGGGTATTCGGGGCCACTTCGACGGCTTCGGTATTGCGCTTGTTCCTGACGGCGTCCTCGGAGAAAAGCGCGGTCAACACTTTGTCGTTGTCCAGCGGCCCCAGGGCCGCCCGGGCCTGCGGATCGGCATTCTTCGGCAGCCAGCCGGTCTGCTCGATCTTCAGCTTGAACTGGTCGGCGGCCGGTTGCAGGCTGTCGGACTGTTCGTAAACCAGGTTGCTGAACGTTTCCGCCGACTCGGCGAACTGGCGGCTGGCCGCCTGACGTTTCAACTCGGCCTCGATCTCGCCGCGCACCTCCTCCAACGGGCGCCTTTTTTCTTCCCGGACGCTGGTGACCTTGATGATGTGGTAGCCGAAATTCGTTTCGACCAGTCCGGAGATTTCGCCTTCTTTCTGGCTGAACACCGCATCGTCGAACGGCTTGACCATCGCGCCGGAACTGAAAAAACCAAGATCGCCGCCCTTTTCCGCCGACCCCGGATCCTGTGAATGCTGTTTGGCCAGGTCGGCAAAGCGGGATGGATTCTGCCGGACATCCTTCAACACCGCTTCGGCCCGAGCCTTGGCTTTCTCCTTGTCGCCGTCGTCGCCGGGCGCGATCAGGATATGGCTGGCGCGCCGCTCCTCGGGCTGCCGGTAGAGATCCTTGTGGCTATCGTCTTCATACCACGACTTGATCTGGGCCTCGCTCACCGTTACCTGCGACATCAAGGCATCGAGCGACAGGACGACGTACTCGGCCTTGACCTGCTCCGGCACTTCGAAACGCTGTTTGTTTTCGTCGTAGAACTTTTGCACGGTCTCCGGCTCGATCTTCAGTTTTTCCGCGAACGGCGCCGCGGCAATCGTAAACTCGTTGAACTTGCGCTCCTCGGTCTGGATGCGCAGCATCGCCTCGGCCTGCGTCGCGGACACGAAAGCCGACGCGCCGACCGTGCCGATCAATTGCCGCAAGGTCATTTGCTGGCGCACGCCCGCCTCGTACTGTTCCGGGGACATGCCCTGCGCGCGCAGCACCGCCTCGTAGCGCGATTTCGAGAACACGCCATTTTCCTGCCACGCCGGTTCGTTGGCGATGACAGCCTGCAGCGTCTGGTTGCTGGCGGCCAGGCGATTGTTCACCGCTTCCAGCAGCAGCAGGCGCTCGTCGATCAGATCGTTGAGAATGCCCAGCCGGACTTGCGGCGAATTCATCATTTCCGCCTTGAACGCCTCTCCCATCGACCGGCGCAACTGATTCTGGCGCTCGCGCAAGGCCTGCTCGAACTGGTAATAACTGATCTTGGTGTCCCCCACGCTGGCAAGATCGCTGCCGGCCCCAATGTTCTGCATGTAGTCGATGCCAAAGAAGGCAAAGGGCAAGGTGATAACCCCGAGGAAAATCTGGACGATTCGTTTGTTGTTGCGTATGGCGTCAAACATGATGGTTATCCGCTGTTTCGTTAGAGATCGAAGCAATAATGAAAAAGGCGAACTCGCGTTCGCCTTTCGGTAAGTGGCGGAGTGGACGGGACTCGAACCCGCGACCCCCGGCGTGACAGGCCGGTATTCTAACCAACTGAACTACCACTCCAATCGCACGGCGCGTAC
>JAISNE010000092.1 GCA_031276375.1 Accumulibacter sp. | reverse complement strand
ATGGCGGCCACGCGATGCCAGGAAAGATGAACCAGCCGGGCCACGGCGACAAAAGGCATCTCCCGCGCGAGCATCATCACCCAGGCCTCGAAGAGCAAGGTGAAGCCGGAAAGCCGGCCGGCCCAGGGAGGCTCGACCTGACGAACCTTCCCTTCGGGAAGACGCACGCGCGGTACCCGTGCCTCGAGGTAACACTCATGCTGGAAAAAATTCAAATGCCGATAGCGCTTCTCCACCGTGTCATACCAAGTTGCGCTCAATAGGCAGTCAATACTCCAGTCTGACGTATCAAAATTTCAGTCATTTTTTTCGTATCTCGATGGTTTGATTGCAACTTGGTATCATGCACCGGATGCTCTCC
Source organism: Accumulibacter sp. (assembly GCA_031276375.1). GTDB lineage: Bacteria > Pseudomonadota > Gammaproteobacteria > Burkholderiales > Rhodocyclaceae > Propionivibrio. The sequence continues at coordinate 9,916 of JAISNE010000092.1, read as the reverse complement.
CTCCACCCCTGGGACGGCAAAGCGGCTCCCCGCGACGAAATCGATCGAAATCGTGAGCGCCTTCCCGGCGACGTCGAATTGGATCCCGGTCACACGCCACGGAGGGGGGATGCCCAGTGCCGCTTCGAACAGTTTCTCTTGCCTGAGGGTCTCCCGATGAATTTGCCAAAACAGACATCCTACCCCACCCGACCGCCGCGCTTGTCTTCATGGCTGGAGGCACAAGAGCGCTGCCTCCAGCCACGAACCAGCGTATCTCTGGTTTCCTGGCCTCAAGGGTTCGCTTCGCCCGCCCTTGACCCCAGGAAACCAGCCTTCACCTTCGCTTGCCTCACTACCCACTCAAAATTCAAAAGAGGCAGAAAACCCGACCGCCACATGGATTGTCGCGTCGCTTCGCTCCTCGCAATGACGGAGTTTTCCCCGCCTTGCCGTGGCAAATACTTTTGTTGTCGAACGGGCGCGACAATGAACCACACGCCCGCAACAACCGCTCGACCCCCCAACCTCTGTCATTGGGAGGGCCTTCAGGCCTGTGGCGATCTACTCAGACCGGAAGGCGCTTTGTCGTTTCAGAAAACCCAAGTGCTGCGCATGGATTGCCACGGCGCTACGCTCCTCGCAATGACAGTGTGGTCAAACCATCGCGATACGTCAGAAAATGACCGGAATCCTGACACTTCGGATTTGCGTATCGACGGCCTGTTTCTTTCGCTGTTTCCGGCACGGCCAACCGGGGAGTTCGGCCGAAATGAAATCAAGCCTCCCTGGACAGGACGAACAGGTGCCGCTTGGCGCGCGTCGCGGCGACGTGCAGCAGGCAGCGTTCGGAGACTTCCGCATCGTCGGCCACACCCGCGTCCTCGTCATGGCTGAACTGCTCGGCGTAGCGTTCGGCGCCGCGGTAGGCGGCCAGGATGACGATGTCGAACTCCAGGCCCTTGACGCGATGCATGGTGGCCAGCCGGATGCCGGCTTGCGCGGGATCGTCCGTGCTGCCGTGATCGAGCTTGAGGCAAGCCACGCCGCGTTGCCGCAGGGCGGCGGCCAGTTCGTCCAGATCGTCGTTGGCGCGGACCGTGACGCAGATTCGCCGGGCTTCGATCTCGTCGCGTCGTCCCTGTTCGAGCACCGCCAGGATGTACTCCACGTCTTGCCGCGAGGAAGCCGATGGCAGGACTTCCGGCGGGCCGCCGTGGGTCAGTGAGCGATAGCCGCGCAGGCTGTCGATGTCGCCATCCAGGTCGTCGATCTCGATGCCTTCGAGGCACGCGCAGGCCCAGCGTCGAATCTCGTCGGTCGTGCGGTAGTTGACCTTGAGGGCGCGGCTGCGGCCGCGCACCTCGATGCCCGCCCGTCCGAGCGTCGCCTTGTGGCGATAGATGCGCTGGTGGGCGTCGCCGACGATGAACAAATCGTTCCCGGCCACGGGCACGGCCGCGCGGATCAAGGCATAGGCGGCGGCGCTGATGTCCTGCGCTTCATCCACCACGATGGCGCGAATGCCCAACTGGGGCTTCTCCCGCGCGATCAACTGGCAGGCTTCCCGGAAGGCTTCTTCCGGCTCGCGCAGGTTGGCCGCGTGCAATTGCGCCCGGTATTCCGCGAAGACCGGCCACAATGCCTTGCGCTGCAAGCGGCCCAACTGCCCGCCGCGCCCGACGCGGCGGGCGCGCATGTAATCCTCGGCGGTTTCGCAGCCCTGGGGCAGCACCACGCGTTCGTACTCGGCCCGCAGGAAAGCGGCGCTACAGGTGGAGCCGGGGGGAAGCGCGGACAAGGCGGCTTGCCAGAAAGCGCGGCGCTGTTTTTCGTCATAGAGCAGCGCATGGGGATAGCCGAAGCGGCGCAGCAGGCCCGCGGCCCACTGGTCCAGGTTGACCACCTGGATCCTGGCCAGCTCTTGCGGCGCGCACAGCAGGGCCAGATTGTGGCGGATGTCCTCGGCCAGCGTGCGCGTGAAGGTGGTGAACAGGACCGGACGCCCCGGAAGGCCGGCGTACCGGTTGGCCAGCCACCTTGCCCGGTGCATGGCCACCACCGTCTTGCCGGTGCCGGCGCCGCCGGTGACCTTGACCGGCCCGCTCTTGTCGCCTTCCACCAGCTTGCGCTGCCCCGGATGCAGGAACACGCGCCAGCGCTCCAGCGGCGCGGCCAGCAAGGCTTCCAGGTCGCTGTCGTCGGTGAGCACCACGAAGTGGCGGCGCGTGCCGTCGCGCGTCAGGGCCGCGCCAAAATCCCGAGGGTCGACCGCTTCGGCGGGCGTCCGCTCGGCCAGTATCTCGTCGAGCGGCTCGCCGGCGGCAAACAGATACAGGGCCTCGAAGGCTTCCTCCGGCAATTGGGCTTCGAGCGCTTCCAGTTCATCCGCCGACGCCACCGCCCGCACCGCGGCCAGACGCTCCTCCGGCACGCCCAGGCGGCGGATCTCCCGGTCGCGCAGGCCCGCGAACAAACCCTCGTCCGGGGGCCTTGCCGTGGACGCCGCGCCATCGTCGCTCGCGGATTCCGTTTCCCGCACCGCATAGACCTGGAGGCTGCCCACGTCCGGGTGGATGGCGACCCGGTGGCGTCTGGCCCACTGATAGGCGTCGTCGTGACGATCCACCCACAACAGGCAATACACGTCGCCGCTCTCCGGCTTGAGGACGATGCCGCGCAGCTTGTCGCCGATGCGCACCGAGCGCATGTCGGGGTCGGCCGCGTCCTTGATGCGCTCATAGTTGATGCCGCTGGCCAGCGGGTTCTGGCGGAATCTGGCGACGAAGGTCAGCACCGCCTGCTGGCTCTGGCGTGGAATCCTGGCGAACGATTTCAGGAAGTCGTCCGACATGGCGATCTTGGGTGAAAGCACCATTTCAATGTCCCTTCAAACAGTCAAGAAGCGCCCGCGGAGGCGCGTCCGCGGTGGCGACGTAGACTTGCCAGCCTCGCGCCTCGAAACGGGGCGCGTCGTCCCGGCCGTCGGCCAGCAGCACGGCGATCCTCGGGCCGGCCCAGGCCAGCTCCGCCTCCGCCAGCACCCGCCCCCGCTCGTCGCTCAATTCAAAGCCGACCTCCGGCGGCGGCGCTCCCTCGCGGGCCAGCGCGAGCAACCACGCCCGCGCTTCCCGGCGCGCCAGTTCCATGACGCTCGGCCAAGGATCGCCGAGCGCCGGCTCCGTCCGGAGCAGCGCCGGGCTGGCCTGGAACGCGGGCAGGCCCGGCATCCCGGCGTGGCCCGCCCAGAGATGGCGCAAGGGCAGCAGCAGATTCAGGCACTGCCAGAGGTGGCGCCAGCGCCGTTGCAGCTCGATCTCCGGCAGCTCGTCCGGCTGCCACTCTATCAGCGCCACAGGCTCCGCCGATGACGCCGCCGGGCCGCTCATCCACTGCCGCAACTGTTCCGGCGACAGGCCGACCAGCCATTGCGCCACCCCGCCCCAAGCGCGATGGCTCCAGCGGCGCGCGCCGGTGTCGGGCAACAAACCGTAATCGTCGAGCCGGCGGCGGAAAGGGCCTTGCTCAAGGTCTCTCGGGGCCGCGTCATCGCCGGCCGGCGCCAGCATCGCGGCGGCCAGGACGCCGGCGAGGCGGCGCAAGGCCTCGTGTTGCCCGCCGGCCAGCCGGCGATGAAGCTGCTGGAAAGGCGGCAAGCGATGGAAGTCCGCCAGCGCGGCAATCTCCTGCGCGTCGCACAGACGCGCGATCACCCGCTCGACCTGTCCGGCGGGCCCGAGCAGCAATTCGTCCCAGGGGGTGGAAGCCGGGGCGGAATCCGGCGGGACGGGAGCGGTGCGCAACGCCGTGTCGATGTCGTCCCAGGTCAGCGTCCAGACGGAAAACCGGCCGCTCTTGGCCACCGCCATGCGCTTGGCCAGGTCCTCGGCCACGATGTGCTCGTGGTATTGCCAGCCATCGGTAAACACCGCCACCGGCAAATCGTCCGCGCCGTCGTCGGGCCGGAAGACGAAATCCGGCCGGCACGGAATGACGACGTCCTCGCTCTCGCCGAGCGCCGCCTGCAACTCCAGAAGCCAGCGGCGACCGCCCGCCTGGACCAGGTAGCCATGCTTGCCGCCGACGAGCTTGTCCTTGAGCGTGAAGGCGAGGCCGCCATGCTCGCGCCGCAGCGCTTCCAGGAAGCGCTTTTCCAGCGCGCTTTCCAGCAGGCCGTTGTCCGGCGGCCGGGACAGGTTGGCGACCGGCTTCAGGTCGGCGCGGTACTCCAGGATTCGCGCCAGCAGCTTCTGCGCCACCGTGCGCGAGATGGCCTGGCGCTCGTGGCTGTTGCGGTAGCGGTACACGCACCGGTAGCAGCCGTCGGCCGCGTCGTCCTGGTTGCAGGCGCAGGCGTTCAGCGCGGCCGCGGCCAGACTGAACACCTCGAACAAGGGCGCCGGGTCGCGCATCAGTTCCTTCAGGTAGCCGGTGCCGCCCGGCACGCTGTCGTAGATCACCAGATAGCTGCGCGCCGACTCCGAATCCGCCGCCATGCGCACGTCGGTGGCGATGCGCAGGTGCGCCACCGCGCCCTTGAAGCGCTTGCTCAAGCCGAGCTCCAGCGCGGAGATGAAGCTCAACAGGGCCTCCCTGGATTCCGCGAATCCCACTTCGGGCAGGAACAGCCGGATGCCTTCGCTGGCGAACTCCCGGTACAGGAAGACGCATTGCTCGGCGCCGGCGTCGGGCGTCTTGCGCCGCGAGCACCAGGGGGCGTGGTTGCGGTAAAGCTCGTCCGTCTCGCGGCGCCGCAGCGTGCCGCACTCCGGGCAGATGGCGAACCCTGGGCGGCTCCGTTCCTCTCCGGCAATGGTCATCGGCGTCGCCTCCGCCGTTTGCTCGCCGAAGTTCACCTCCCGAAACGTCACCCGGTCAAGGAACTCGAAACCGAACGGAAAGTCCGGCGCGTCCATGGCGAAGGCTTGGCGCACCGCTTCCGGCGGACTGTCCACCAGCGCCTGGCGCACGTAGAAACCGCGCGTGCGCTCGTCGCTGTCGTCGGCGATCCGGCTCTCGTGATCCAGCGTGCGCGCGAACACCGTGGTCAGGCGCAGCATCGCATGGACCCGCCCGTTATCGCGCCACTGGCCATCGCCGCAGCGTGGACACTGGCCGTGCCGGTCCCCCGCCGACAGGGGTTCGGCGTAGGAGCACTGGCGGCACAGGCGCCAGGCTTCCGGCTTGACGCGGGACACATCCACCTGGTCGATGAGCACCCGGCGGCCCTCGGCATAGAAGGTGTTGTTGAGCGCCAGCTCGGTGATGGCGGTTGCGCCGGGGCGCTCGTACTCGAAGGTCAAAGGCTCGGCGGACGGGCCTTCCCGGCGGGTGTCGCGCACGATGATCGAGCGCAGCAGCACGCCCTGCTCGGGGAAGGCATAGTTGGGCAGCAAGCCTTCGTCGGTGAAAACGTTCAGCGTGGCCTTGCCCTCGATCCCGCCGATCAGGCGCGCCAGCGCCGCGCGTTCCTGGCGCAGGGTTTTCAGCTCTTCCTCCTGGGTCTCGCCGCGCAGCGGAAGCTGTTCCAGCGTCCCGGCTTCCCTGGCCGCCTTCTCGCGCAGACGCTTGATCCGCGCCACGTCCTGGGCGATGTCCCGCAGCTTGTCGACGATCTTGAAGCTCAGCGAGCTTTCCTCGTCCCGGCGGCCATCGACGAAACGCTCCAGCCACCGCCGGGTGGCCTCGCTCAGGCTCTGTCCGCCGCCCTGCTGGAACAGGGCCAGGAAGCGCGCCAGCAGGCTGGCCCGGTTGGCTTCCACATACTCCAGCCAGGGGAACGGAAAGCGCGCCGCCGCGCCGCTGTTTCCGGCGCCGGACACCGCGCCGAGCACCGCGCGGATTTCCCGCGGGATCGCCGCCGCCGCGCCCCGCTCGCGCACCCAGCAGTCCAGCGTGAACGCGGTCAACTGGCGCTCCAGCACCGCCGAGGCATCGAGGAACACGCCGGGCGCCGGCACGTCGCCGGCAATCATTTCCCTGGGATCGTCCCAGAAGTACAGGTCGTGCGGCTTGCTCGCCGCCATGGTCAGCAACAAGGCGCTGCCGGCGCCGCGCCCCGCGCGTCCGGCGCGCTGGAGGTAATTGGCCTGCTGCGGCGGCACGGAACATTGCAGAACCGCCGACAGGTCGCCAATGTCGATCCCCATCTCCAACGTCGGCGTGGCCGAGAGCACGTTGATGCCGCCGGGCGTCCGGGCCCCGGACTTGAAGCTCTGTTCCACCCGCTCGCGCGTGCCGCGCGGCAGCAGGCCGGTGTGCTCGTGGGCGACCACGCGCTGGAGGTCCGCCCGCAGATACAGGTTGCGGTAGTAGCCGGCGTCGCCCGCGGCCAGCTCTTCCAGGCGTCCCCGGCAGCCGGGATGCCGGCAGGGCTGCCCGGCGAGCGATGTCTCGACGCCGCCGCGCCACTCGCCGCGGCAGGTGTCGCAACGCCACGCGCGACTGCCCAGGGATACCCGGAAAGCGCCCGGCTCCAGGCCCCAAACCCGGATATCCGGTTTGCCGTCGGCCTGTTCATGGCCGAGCAGGCCCGACTCGGCCAAGGCCTCGAAGGCCAGGCGATACAGCGCCGGCAGCAGACTGTCGGCGTTCAGGGCCAGCGCATGCAGGGGCGGCAGCGTCTTGAACGCCCAGGCGCGATACCACCGGGCATGGCTGCCCAGCACCCCGACGCAGCGCTGGAAATCGACCAGGCTCACGAAGCGCGGCGGACGCGGGCCGGACAGCATCTGGAACTGCACGGGATTGCGCCGGTAGACCCAGGGCCGGCTGCCGACCTGGGCATAAAGGCGCAAGTCCGGATCGCGCCAGGCGCCCAGCCGCTGCATCGATTGCACGATGCCCAGCAGGAACACGGCCAGGTCGTCCGCCGACACGCTCGCCAGCGGCTCCAGCGCGGCTTGCAGGCGCGGCATCATCCACCGCGCGGCCGAGGCCAGCGCGCGCGGCGGCGCTTCCACGCCGGCGGTTCCGGTGACCGTCAGGCTGCGCCCGATATGGGCGTCCTGGCCGAACTCGGCATTGAGCACCCACGGCAGGACGCGGCGCAATTCCCGCGGCAAGCCGCTGCCGGACGGCAGCGCGCCTTCGCTCATCAGCGTCTCGAAATCACGCAGCCAATGCAATCGCGGCGGCAGGAAGCTGGCCAGATAGCGGCCTTCGTCCATCGTTTGCAGCCAATGGCGCTCGAAGACTTGCGGCAACTCTTCCAGCGTCGGCGGCGCCCCGGCCCGCCATGCCGCATCGATCGCCTGGGCCACCGCCGGGCGCAGGTTCAGGCGCCAGGTGCGGGCCGCCAGGAAACCGGCGCGGTGCGCCGCGTCCTGCACCGAATCGGAAAAGGCGATCAGCTTCTTGTCCGGATTGAAGCGCGAGCCGAACAGTTGCGCCAGCATCACCGCCGCCAGACTGGCGGCCTGCGAGCCGACGATGGAAAGCGTCCCGCGCCCGCCGCAATACGGGCAATCGTGATGGGAACGGGTGAAGCGGGCGCCGTTGCGCGTGCCGTGGCGCAGATTGGCGGTCACGTCGACTTCCACCAGCGCGGGCGGATCGTCGGCGCAGTCGCAATGCGTCCGCCCCGGCGCGTGCAGCGCGCCGCAGCGCGGGCAGACCTTTTTGTGCTCGAACACCTTGGAGTCCGCGCCCTCGCCGTGGGGAAACAGGAAGCGGACGCTGACGTCCTCGACGAAAAAGGCCCTGTAGAACTGCTGGATGTCCTGGCAGAGCCGGTTCGGACTGGTCCTCGGCAAGGTGGCGCCCCAGCCGGCGGCGTGGCAGTCGCGGCAGTGGATCACCGGCAGCCAGATTTGCGCCTGCCCGGCCTTGCCCAGATCGTCGTGATGCCTCAGCCGCGGCGGGCTGTCCAGCGAAGCCACCATGCGCCGCAGCTCGCGCAGCCAGAGTTCCACCTTGACCTGCAGGAAGAAGCCCACGTCCTTTTCGCCGCGCACCGCGTCGAGCGGCACGCCTCGCGGCTGGCGCGCATGCGCCACCAGCGCCAGCAGGCTGTTCAGCCACAGCCGCGGATAACGCGCGTCGTCGTGGCGGGGCAGACGGCGCGCCAGCACCGCCAGCAGATCGTCCAGCGCAACGGCGCGCGGCCCCAGGCGTTCCATGTCGCGCAGCAGGTTCTGGAAAGCGAAATGGCTTTTCAGCCAGCCGCCCAGACGGCAGCGCCAGACGGCATCGCCCACCTCTCCGGCGTCGCACGGGACGCCGAACCACAACGGCGCCTGGGCCGCCAGCCAGGCCGGCATGTCGTCATGGCCGGCCGGGTCCAGCAAGGACACGGCGTCCGGCGGCGGGGACTGGGTAAACTCCACCACGGCGTCCGCCAGGTAGTCCGCCACCGGCTCGCGCTCCTCGGCGATCACGGCGTGCTCGTCGAGCGTTTCGCCAAATATCTGGCCGGCAAACTCCAGCAGCTCGCGTTCGCCCTCGTTGCCCAGCGTGGCCGAAGTGCCCACGCAGACCAGTTGCCCCGGCGGCGTATCCAGCCGGCCCTTGAGGCGGCGGATCAGGCAGGCCAGATCCGTGCCCTGGGCGCCGTCGAAGGTGTGCAGTTCATCGACCACCAGATAACGCAGCGTATCCGGCCGCTGCCGCGCCCACAGCGGCGCGTCCTCGGCGCGGATCAGCAGGAAATCGAGCATCTTGTAGTTGGTCAGCAGGATGTCCGGCGGGTTTTCGCGCAGGGCATGACGGTCGGTGATGACCGTGAAGCCGCCATCGTCCAACTTCCGCACGCGGGTGGATTCCTGCGCCGGCGCCTCGCCCACGTACAGGCCGGCGCGGAGGCCGGCCAGCGCGGGCGCGCGCAGGATCTCGGCGGCCAGGCGGCTGGCCTGGTCCGAGGCCAGCGCGTTCATCGGGTACAGGATGATGGCCTTGATGCCCGGCCTTCCCAGTTCCCGCTGTTCGCGGCAATGCTCCAGGACGGGATACAGGAAACACTCGGTCTTGCCCGAGCCGGTACCGGTGGCCACCAGCGTCGAGCGGGCCTCCTCGCCGCACAGGCGGGCGAAGGCCCGGTCCTGGTGGACATGGGGAACGAAGCCCGGCGGCAGCCAGGCGAACGCGGGCTGGCCCGCGCCGGCCTGTTTGCGAAACGGCAGCGGCAAGGTCAGGTAAGGCCCCTTGAACACCCGCTCGCGCTCGTCCAGGAAGCGCCGGATCAGGCCATCGAAGCCCGGCGTGGTTGCCGGGAAAGCGGCGCGCAGGAAGTCGGCGACACCCTTGATGATCTGCCGGGAAACGATCAGCGGCTGCATCTCAAAAATCCTCCGGCCTGCCCGCGACATAGGCCTGATGCGGGTGTTTGGCGCTCTCCGGGTAACGGAAGCGCAATTGGCCGTCGCGCACCATCGGAATCAGATGCCTGTTGCGCAGATATTGCCGATCCTTGCCGAGCAAGCTTGCAAGCTGGTCCACCGTCAGCGGCGCCCAGGCGCACAGGCGGTAGATGCCCGCACGCAAGGCTTCCACCGTGGCGCGGCCTTTCAGGGTGGCAAGCAAGGTGGCAAGCTCGGGTGGAAAGGTTGCAAGCTCGGGGGGAAAGGTTGCAAGCTCGGAAGGAAAGGTTGCAAGCTCGGAAGGAAAGGTTGCAAGCTCGGGGGGAAAGGTTGCAAGCTCGGATGGAAAGGTTGCAAGCTCAGGGTTGCAAGCTTCGTCAATTGACGTGGAAGCCCTCGTTGAAGCGCTGCTTGTCACACCGGCACGAGGAGGAACATCCTGCGGCGGTTCAGGCTGTTCCCCGGAGACGGCCAGTGTGTAATAGGTACGGCGGCCGGCGCCTTGCTTCTCCAGCAGCCCGCGGTCGCGCAAGCGGCGCAGCACCAGGCTGGCCGCCAGCGTATCCACCCCGCAAAAATCGCGGCAGGCCGTGTTGTCCACCGCGCCGGTGGCCCGCACGTAGATCAACACCTTGGCTTCG
>JAISNE010000072.1 GCA_031276375.1 Accumulibacter sp. | reverse complement strand
TTGCCGTCGCCGAAGTTTTCGACTTTGCTGAAATTGATCAGGCTATATCGGGGTTGATCGGCATCGGTCAGATCGCTGCCGGTAATTGTTGTTCCACCTTTGTAGTCGTTCGTGCCGGTGAGCGTGAGCGTGCCTTTGCCGTCCTTTTCCAGCGTGCCGTCGCCGCCGATTTTGCCGGAGAGGACTTGGTCCGTGTCTTGGTTGAAGATGAGCATGCCGTTGTTGTCGATGTCGCTGTTGTACTTGTAGGCGCCGCTACCGTCGAGCGGGTCGCTGCCGAGCGTGCCGGTGACGGTGAGCGTGCCGCCGGTGATGGTGGTGTCGCCGAGGTAGGTGTTGCCGCCTTCGAGCGTGAGGGCGCCATCGCCGGTTTTGTTCAGTCCGCCGCTACCCGTGATATCGCCATTGAAAGTCACGTGGTAGTTTTTATTGCTGGCATCCTTGTTGACATTGATCTCGACGGCGGTGGCGCTATTCCCGCGCACCGTGGTGTCCAGCTCTCCGATGTTGGCCTCGCCGCTGTAGTTGAATTCGAGCTTCTGAAAGTTACTTACCGTGCCTTTGATTTTGTATTCCTGGCTATACATCCTCAGCTTGTTGTCGGAGAATGCATCGCCGCCGCTGGCGCTATATCCACCGTAGAGATTGCCGGTTATGGTGTTTTCTCCGTTTTTGATCTCGACAACGTTGCCCCAAGCATTGCCGTTGACGCTATACCCACCGTAGAGATTGCCGGTTATGGTGCTTTTTCCGCTGGTGAACCGGACCTCGTTGCCCCAAGCATCGCCGTTGACGCTATATCCACCGTAGAGATTGCCGGTAATGGTGTTTTTTCCGTTTGTGATAGAGACATCGTTGACCACAGCATCGCTGCTGACGCTATACCCACCGTAGAGATTGCCGGTAATGGTGCTTTTTCCGTCTATGATATAGATATAGTTGGACATATTCTCGTTGTTGTACCCGCCCAGGACGCTATAGCCATTCGATGAAGGAGACGAACTCCCCGTCCAGTTTTTAATGGAGACGAAGGTGTAGTCAGACGTGGGATTGGCGCCGCCCAGAACGAAGACTTTTTGGTCGGTGGGATCGGAGCAAGAAGCGGTGATGGTGCCGTTGCCTTTCAGGCAAGCGGTGTTAGCCTCCACGTTGCTGCCGTTGTCAATGGTAATACTTCCAGCAACCGCCATGACCGGCATGGAGAGCGCGAGGGCCGCGATCGCTACCCCCCCCCCCCCGAATTTTGCGGCCCCACGCGCGGCATGGAAGAAACGAGCGCCGCCCGGACACTCAGGAGGGGCTTGGGGAAACGAAAGTCTGGAGCGCGCATGATGTGTCTTTCATAAAAAAGTCGAGAGAGAGGAAGCACGGAACGAACCGGGTTATAAATTGTTTTCAAGCATTTGTCCAGAAATTTGGGTTCAGAATCAAAAAAAATGACCGAAATCCCGACACGTCGGGCTTGAATATCAACGGTCTGTCGAGCGCAACCTGGTATGAATTCCGCGATCGTTCAAACAGGAATCGCGCTAACGCGAAATCGCGCGGTGACCGATGTCGCGGCGGAACTGCATGCCGTCGAAATGGATGCCGGTGATCGCTTCGTAGGCCAGTTTCTGGGCCTGTTTCACGTTTTCGCCGAGCGCCGTGACGCACAGCACGCGGCCGCCGGCGGTGACGATCCGGTCGTCCCGCGCGGCGGTTCCGGCGTGGAAAACGCAAAGGTTCTCGCTTTCCCTGGGAAGCCCGGAAATCTCGTCGCCCTTTCGCGGCGCGCCGGGATAATCGGCGGCGGCCAGCACCACGCCGAGCGCGACGCGGCGGTCCCATTCGGCCTCGATCTGGTCGAGCTTGCCGGCGATGGCGTGTTCGACCAGGACGAGCAGGTCGGACTTCATGCGCATCATGATGACCTGCGTTTCCGGGTCGCCCAGGCGGCAGTTGAATTCGACGACCTTGACCGAGCCGTCCTTGCCGATCATCAGCCCGGCGTAGAGAAAGCCGGTGTAGGGTATGCCGTCGGCGCTCATCCCGCGCACCGTCGGCAGGACGATCTCGCGCATGGCCTTGGCGTGAATCTCCGGAGTGACCACGTGCGCCGGCGAATACGCGCCCATGCCGCCGGTGTTGGGGCCGGCGTCGCCGTCGAGGAGGCGTTTGTGGTCCTGGCTCGAGGCCAGCGGCAGCACGTTGTTTTTGCCGTCGACCATGACGATGAAGCTGGCTTCCTCGCCTTCCAGATATTCTTCGACGATCACCCGCGCGCCGGCCTCGCCGAGAGCGTTGCCGGACAGCATGTCGTCGATCGCGCGATGCGCTTCGGCGAGGTTCATGGCCACGACGACACCCTTGCCGGCGGCCAGCCCGTCGGCCTTGATGACGATCGGCGCGCCCTTGCGCTCGACGTGGAGGTGCGCCATGGCGGCATCGGTGAAGGTCACGGAGGCCGCCGTCGGAATGTTGTGCTGGCGCATGAAGCGCTTGGCGAAATCCTTCGAGCTTTCCAGTTGCGCGGCTTCCCTGGTCGGGCCGAAGATTTTCAGCCCGCGCGCGCGGAATACGTTGACGATCCCGGCCGCCAGCGGCGCTTCCGGGCCGACCACGGTGAGGTGGATTTTTTCCTTCTCGACGAAATCGGCCAGCGCGGTGGGGTCGGTGAGCGGGATGTTTTCCATTTCGACATGATGCGCCGTGCCGGCGTTGCCGGGCGCGACGTAAATCTTCCGCACGCCGGGAGACTCGGCGAACCGCCACGCCAGCGCGTGCTCGCGTCCGCCGGAACCGATGACGAGAAGTTTCATTGCCAAAACCTTTCACGACAAAGACATGGAAACAAAAAACCGGCCGCGAAAAACCCCGGAAGAACCGGTCCGCAATGCCGGGCAGGACCTGCCAGGCCCGGCATTTTCCTCTTCTTGCGCGAGGCGCCCGGCGTTTCATCCCGGCGGGAATTTTCACCCGGCGGGAATTTCACCCTTTTGCGCTCCCCGTGGCCGAACCGGTCCATTTTACTATTCCGCCGGCGCCAATCAGTGACGAAAATGTCGCGCGCCGGTAAATACCATGGCGATGCCGTGTTCGTCCGCCGCCGCGATGACCTCCTCGTCGCGGACCGATCCGCCGGGCTGGATGACCGCCTTGGCGCCGGCCTCGGCGAGCGCGTCAAGCCCGTCGCGGAACGGAAAGAAGGCGTCCGAGGCGACGCAGGAACCGGCCAGCGGCAACCCGGCGTGGCGCGCCTTCATGACGGCGAGGCGGGTCGAGTCGACGCGGCTCATCTGGCCGGCGCCGATGCCCAGGGTCATGCCGCCGCCGCAGAAGACGATGGCGTTGGATTTGACGAATCTGGCGACGCGGTCGGCGAATATCAAGTCTTCCAGTTGCGCCGCGCTCGGCGAGAGCCGGGTGACCTGCTTCAGCCCGGCGGGCGCGGCCTCGAAACCGTCGGCGGTCTGCGCCAGCAGGCCGCCGCCGACGCGCTTGAATTCGAGTCCGTTGAGTTCGCGCGAGACGGGGGAGACGGTCAGCACGCGCAAGTTGGCCTTGGCCGCCAGCGCGCTCCCGGCTTCATCGGTGAAGGCCGGGGCGATCAGCACTTCGACGAAATGCTTGCGCTCGTTCATGGCCTTGACCACCTCGACATCGACCGTGCCGTTGAAAGCGACGATGCCGCCGAAGGCCGAGGCCGAATCGGTCTTGAACGCCTTTTCGTAAGCGCCGGCCAGGCTGGCGCCGAGCGCCGCGCCGCAGGGGTTGGCGTGCTTGACGATGACGCACGCCGGGACGTCGAAGGTTTTGACGCATTCCCAGGCGGCGTCGGCGTCGGCGATGTTGTTGTACGAGAGTTCCTTGCCCTGCGACTGGACATGCGCGGCGATGCCGCCGGCCACCGGATGGAGGTCGCGGTAGAAAGCCGCCCTCTGGTGCGCGTTCTCGCCGTAGCGCAGCACTTCGACGCGGTCGAAGGCGAGCTGCAGCCGCTCCGGAAAGATCGACGGCGGCGGCGCGGCCCGATCCGGCCTCGCTTCCGCGCCGGCTTCCAGGCCGTTCAGCCAGTTGGCGATCATGCCGTCGTAACGGGCGGTGTGGGCAAACGCCTTCCTGGCCAGCGCGAAACGGGTCGCCAGGGTCGGCGCGCCGCCGTTGGCCCGCATTTCATCGAGCAGCGCCGGATAATCGTCGGGGTCGGTGACCACCGCGACGCCCGCGTAATTCTTGGCCGCCGAGCGGAGCAGCGCCGGGCCGCCGATGTCGATGTTCTCGATGGCCTCCGCCAGCGTCACGCCCGGCCGGGCGATGGCCGCGGCGAAAGGGTAAAGGTTGACGCACACCAGATCGATCGCCGCGATACCGTGTTTCTCGATCGTCGCCAGATGATCGGGCCGGTCGCGCCGGGCCAGGATGCCGCCGTGGACTTTGGGATGCAGCGTCTTGACGCGGCCATCGAGCATTTCCGGAAAGCCGGTGTAATCGCCGATTTCGCTCACCGCCAGACCGGCGTCGCGCAAGCGCCCGGCGGTGCCGCCGGTCGACAGCAGTTTGACGCCCTGGGCGGCCAGGCCCTGGGCGAATTCGAGCGCGCCGCGTTTGTCGGACACGCTGATCAATGCTTG
>JAISNE010000059.1 GCA_031276375.1 Accumulibacter sp. | reverse complement strand
GCGCGCTTCGTTGAAAGCCGGGACGCATCCGTCCGCGCCTTGCTGGCGTCGAACCCCGGCATTCCGTCCGAATGGCTTTCGCGCCTTGCCGGGGACGAGGATACGCAGGTGCGCCGCGCGGTCGCCAAGAATCCGGAAACGCCGTTCGAGACGCTCATGCGGCTCGCCATGGACGAGAGTCCTTCCATACGTGAATACCTTGCCGGGCAGCCGCGAACGTCCGCCGGCATGCTCGCCTTCCTTGCCGAGGACGAGAACGCGCGGGTCCGCCGGGTCGTCGCGGACAGGCCGCAAACGCCCGCCGACAGTCTCGCCGTTCTTGCCGAGGACGCCGACAAATCCGAGCGCCGGGTGGCGCTCGAAACCCTGAAGTGGCGCGTTCGTCCATGGACGCGGAGAACGCCGAGCGCCATCTAGTAGTCAGTCACGCTGGAAAGCAAGGACTCGATGGGCAGGTTTTCATACCAGGTTGCCGCCAAACCATCGTAATACGAAAAAAATGACTGAAATCTTGACACGTCAGACTGGAGTATTGATGGCCTATTGAGCGCAACCTGGTATCAGGCCATGCTTTCGCGCCCCCTCTCGCTTTTTTTAAGACGAGGCGGTCAAAATACCCGTCATTCCCGCGCAGGCTTAGAATCCAGAAAAGGCGCGGAATACTGGATTCCCGCCTGCGCGGGAATGACGGGATGGGAAACGCTTCGGGTCATCCGATAATCCTTCCCAAAGATTGTGTCAAATTCAAGGTGACTGCCTACTAGAAGATGTAGCCCTGCAAACGGCCTTCGATGATGCGCGGATTGTCGCCGTTGGCGATGCCGACCAGGCCGTTGACGATCATTTCGCGCTGGACGACGAGGCGGTCGATGTGCGCCTTGAGCTTGTTCGATATCGGCAGGAAGACCAGGTTGGCCAGGCCGACGCCGTAGATCGTGGCGACGAAGGCCACGGCGATGCCCGCTCCGAGTTTCGACGGGTCGGAGAGGTTTTCCATGACGTGGATCAGTCCGAGCACCGCGCCGAGAATGCCGATCGTCGGTGAATAGCCGCCCGCGGCTTCCCAGATTCGCGCGGACAGTTTCAATTCCTGCTCGTAGGTGCTGATGTCTACTTCCAGCACTTCGCGCAGCTGTTCCGGCTCGGTGCCGTCGACCAGCAATTGCAGGCCCTTGCGCGCAAAAACATCGTTGAGCTGCCCGATGCCGTTTTCCAGCGCGAGCAGGCCTTCACGCCGGGAAAGCTGGCTCCAGCCGGTAATCTGCCGGATCACCCGGTGGTAATCGACCGTTGGCGGAACCCAGACCCAGAGGACCATGCGCATGCCGCGCGCGAAAGTGGCGTAGGGGCTTTGCAGCATGACCGCGCCCATGGTGCCGCCGAGCACGATCAGCAGCGCCGTGGGTTGGGCCAGCGAGCCGACGTGCCCGCCTTCGAGCACTTGCCCGCCGACGATGGCCGCGATGCCGACCAACAGGCCGAGGACGCTGATCTTATCCATTCTTCGTGGCTTTCTTCCTGATTCCGGAATGCGCGAAAATCCGCGCGCGCAGCCGGGCGACCGCCTGCGAGTGCAACTGGCTGACCCGCGATTCCGTGACGCCCATGATTTCCCCGACTTCGCGCAGATTGAGGTCCTGTTCGTAATAAAGGGCCATCACCAGCTTTTCCCGCTCGGGAAGCTGTTTGATTCCCTGCACGAGCATTTTTTTCAGATCCTCGTCTTCCAGGATTTTGACGGGGTCTCCGTCGCCGTCGGTGAAATGCCGCTCCAGGAAATCCTCGCCATCTTCCTCGGCCAGGTCCTCGAACGAGATCACCTGGTGTCCCCGCGCCTCCTGCAGCGTTTTCTGGTAATCGCCCAGGGGGATGTCGAGCGCCTCGGCCAGTTCGTTTTCCGCGGGCGGACGCCCGAGCTCCTGTTCGAGCTGGGCAATCGTCTGTTCGATCTGGCGCAGCTTCCGGCGCAGGCCGCGCGGGAGCCAGTCGTTCTCGCGCAGCCCGTCGAGCATCGCGCCTTGCACGCGCTGCGCCGCGTAGGTTTCGAAGCGCGCGCCCATCCCGGTCTCGAAGCGGTCGATGGCGTCGAGCAGGCCGATCATGCCGTTCTGCACCAGATCGTCGATCTGGACGCTGGACGGCAGACGTGCCATCAGATGATAGGCGGTACGCTTTACCAGAGGAGCGAAGCGCTGTACCAACTGATCCCTGGTGAACTGACCTGTGGCGTTGTACATGTTTCGTGGCGGTCAGGCATAAATGGCGACCGGATCAATATGTCGGCTCAAGTGTAACAGGTGCAGGACGAATTGTTCGAGGTCGCGGGATTCTTCTTCCGCCAGGGGCCAGTCCAGCAACTCGCCCGCCAGGGCGCGGCAGGCCCTGGCCGCCGGCGCTTCCGGATAGAGTTCGGCCACCGGCTGGCGCAGCGCGGCCGCACGCCGCATGTGCTCGTCCAGCGGAACGCAGCCGGCGAACTCCAGGCGCGCGAAGCGCTGGCTGTGCGTCAACCGGGCGATGTTGCCGAAGACCGCGCGGCTTTCTTTCGCGCCGCGCGCGTTGTTGATCAGCACGCGGTAGCCGCGGCTGGCGTAGCACAGGCTCACTTTTTTTATCAGCGCGTAGGCGTCGGTGATCGACGCGGGCGTCGGCGCCATCACGATCACCGTATCGTGCGCGGCCAGCCCGAGCGGCGAGAAGCCGAGCGGATGATCCGGGGAGGTGTCGACCAGGATCACCTCCGGCGGCTCGCTCAACGCGCACAGCCCGGCGACCAGCGCCCGCCCTTGCGTTTCGTCCAGTTCGCTGAAGCGGCCGGCCACGCCGGCCGCGGGCAGCACCTGGATGCCCGGCGCGACGTTCAGCAGCACTTCGGCCATGGTTTTCTGGCAAGCGATGACCTGCCACAGGTCGTGGCGCGCGACCGCGCCGAAACAGGAGGCGATGGTTCCCGGCCCGGCATTCTCGTCGAACACCAGCACGCTTTTGCCGAGGCGCGCCAGGCAGGCCGCCACGTTGGCCACCAGCAGGCTTTTCCCGACGCCCGGACTGCCGGCGGCGAAGCTGACGACGCGCGGGCGCTGGCCGGCGAACAGACGCCGCAGCCCGGCCGCCTGATCGGCGTAATGTTCAGTCATAATGGCCTCCGGCCACCGTGGCGCCCGAGGCGCTGGCCATCACCAGCCGGGGTTCGAGGCCGCTCAGGCGGTGCGGCGACGTTTCGGGCAAATCCCGGAAGGCCCGGTGCAGCAGGTACGCCCGGTTGGGCGGATGCAAGTCCTCGGGGACGCGCTGCCCGTTGGAAACGTAGTGCAGCGGCAGGCGATGCCGGATGATCACGTCCAGCGGACTGGCCAGGCTGGCCGCTTCGTCGACCTTGCTCAGGATGCAGCCGGAAAGATCGGGGCCGCTGTAGGCGCGCACCACGTCGTCGAGCGTGTCGCCGCGTCCGGTGGCGGCCAGCAGCAGCAGGCGCCCGACCCCGCTGCAGCCGAACATGGCGATCTGTTCCTCGACCATCCGGTCGCGCTGGCTCATGCCGATGGTATCGATCAGCACCATGTGCTTGTGCGCCAGGCTGACCAGGGTCTGCCGCAGATCCTCGGCGTCCTTCACCAGATAGACCGACACGCCGAGAATGCGCCCGTAGATCTTGAGCTGCTCGTGCGCGCCGATGCGGTAGCCGTCGGTGGTGACCATCGCCACCTTGTTGGCCCCGTGGCGCAGCACGCAGCGCGCGGCGAGCTTGGCCGTGGTGGTGGTCTTGCCGACCCCGGTCGGCCCGACCAGGGCGTAAACGCCGCCGCGGTCGATGATGTCGTTTTTGCCGTCGACGGTCAGCAGCGAACGGTCGGCGGCGGCCTTGGCCCAGGCCAGCGCCTTCGCGGCGCCAAGATCGCGCGGCAGGCCGGCCAGCAGATCGCGCGCCAGCCGGGGCGAGAAGCCCGCGTCGAGCATCTGGCGCAGGATTTCCGTCTTGACCGGTTCGGAACGCGCCGCTTCGCCCCAGGCGAAACCGGCCAGATGCTGCTCGACCATCTTGCGCAGCGAGCGAATCTCGTCCATGACCTCGGCGGGAATAATTTCCGCCTGCCGCGGCAGCGCCGCGCCGGCCTGCGCCGCGGGACGCTCGATCCGCGGCATGGGGCGGGAGCCCATCGGCGGAACGCTCTCCCGCGCCGCGCTCCTCGCCGCGGGCGGCGGGACGGGGGACGAAGTCGACAGGTGTACGGTGTAGTCGTCGTCCGGACGCGCTTCCATTCGCCGGTTGCCGGACGAAACCATCATTTCCATGTCGTTCGCGGACACCGCCACGATTTCCACTCCGGCGGGGGTCGTGCGATTGGACAGGAGGATGGCGTCCGGGCCAAGCAGTTCCTTGACCTTGCGCAGCGCCTCTCCCTGCGACGAGGCGATGAATTTCCTGACGTTCATGCTTTACCCCCAATGATCGAGGTGACCTTGATGATCTTGTTTTCCGGCACTTCCGCGTGGGCCAGCACCTTGAGCTGCGTGATCCCCCGCCGCAGGAAGCGCGACAGCAGCGCGCGCAGATTGCCCGAAACCAGCAGCACCGCCGGCAAACCAAGCGCTTCCTGCCGCTGGGCGGCCGCCGCGGTCTCGCGCAGCAGCGTGTCGGCCAGGCTCGGTTCGATGCTGGCGCCGTCCCCGCCGCCGGAGATGGCCTGGATGAGGATGCGTTCGAGCTGCGGGTCGAGCGACATCACCTGCATTTCGTCGCCGCTCGGGTAGAGCTGCTGGACGATCGAACGCCCGAGCGCGATGCGCACCTGCGCGGTCAGCGCCTCCGCGTCCTGCGTGCGCGACGCCCCTTCGGACAGTGTTTCGATGATGGTGCGCATGTCCCGGATGGGGATGCCTTCGTCGAGGAAATTCTGCAGCACCTTTTGCACCACGCCGAGCTGGAGCGACTTGGGCACCAGCTCCTCGACCAGCTTGGGCATTTCCCTGGCCAGGTGGTCGAGCAACGCCTGGGTCTCCTGACGCCCGAGCAGTTCCGCCGCGTGCGACAAGATCAGGTGATTGAGGTGGGTGGCCACCACGGTGCTGGCGTCGACCACGGTGTAGCCGAAGGCCTGTGCCTGCTCGCGCAAAGTCATGTCGATCCACACCGCCGGCAGCCCGAAGGCCGGATCCTTGGTCTGGGTGCCCGACAATTTCCCGGTCACGCGCCCCGGATTGATCGCCAGCAGGTTGCCGGGGAAAGCTTCGCCCTGCCCGACCTCGACGCCCTTGAGCAGAATCCTGTAGACATTCGGTTTCAGTTCGAGGTTGTCGCGGATATGCACGGGCGATACCAGGAAGCCGACATCCTTGGCGAATTTCTTGCGGATTCCGCGAATCCGCCGCAGGAGTTCTCCGTCCTGGGCCTTGTCGACCAGCGGAATCAGCCGGTATCCCACTTCCAGGCCGAGCACGTCGAGCGGCGCCACGTCGTCCCAGCTCGCGTCCTGGGATTCGGCCTGCGCGGCGGCGACCGGCGCGCTCTTGGGCTGGACCTGGATCGGCGCTTCGCGCGCCAGTTTCCTGGACGTTTCCCAGGCCATGAAACCCAATCCGCCGGCCAGCAGCAGGAAGACGAAATTCGGCATGCCGGGAACCAGCCCCAGCAGGCCGATGATCGCCCCCGACAAGGCGAGCACCTTCGGATTGTCGAAAAGCTGCCCGAGGAATTGCTGCGACAGATTCTGGTCGTCGCCGACGCGGGTCACCACCATGCCCGCCGCGATGGAAATGATCAGCGCCGGGATCTGCGCCACCAGACCGTCGCCGATGGTGAGCAGGGTATAGGTGCGGGCCGCCGTGGCCAGATCGAGATCGTGCTGCAGCACCCCGACGATGAGTCCGCCGACAACGTTGATCAGCATGATCAGGATGCCCGCCACCGCGTCGCCGCGCACGAATTTGGAGGCGCCGTCCATCGACCCGAAGAAATCCGCCTCTTCGGCGATCTCCCGGCGGCGGCGGCGCGCCTCGTCCTCGCCGATCATGCCGGCGTTGAGATCGGCGTCGATGGCCATCTGCTTGCCGGGCATCGCGTCCAGCGTGAACCGCGCGCCCACTTCGGCCACCCGGCCCGCGCCCTTGGTGATGACCACGAAATTGATGATCACCAGAATGGCGAACACGATGATGCCGATGGCGTAGTTGCCGCCGACCAGAAAGTGGCCGAAGGCATCGATGACTTGTCCGGCGGCGCCCGGACCGGCATGTCCTTCGAGCAGCACGACGCGGGTCGAGGCCACGTTGAGCGACAGGCGCAGCAGCGTGGTGATCAGCAACACCGTCGGAAAGACCGAAAAATCGAGCGGCTTGGAGATGTTGATCGCCACCAGCATGACGACGACCGAGATGGCGATGTTGAAGGTAAAGAAAAGGTCGAGCAGGAAGGCCGGCAGCGGCAGCACCATCATCGACAGGACCAGCAGGATCAGCAGCGGACCGGCCAGCTGCTGCAAACCGACGCGGCCGATGAAATTCTGCA
>JAISNE010000048.1 GCA_031276375.1 Accumulibacter sp. | reverse complement strand
TTTTTCGAGGCGTCCGGCAAACTCAAACGCCACGTCCAGCGCGAACGCTGCGACGCCGCCGCGAAAGCGGCCAAGGAATTCCTGCTCAACGCGCCGCAGAAGATCGATACCGAGCGTCTCACTTATGTGCTCGAAGCCTACAGGGAATTCGACTACGAACCGCCGATCGTTCTGCGCGCGCGACTGTTCGACAAGCTTTTGAGAGGCAAGCGTCTTTTCCTCGACGGCAACCCCATCGCCGGGACCGTCACCAGCCATCCCGCCGGCGTCTATATTTATCCGGAATGGGATTCGGAGTGGATCATCAAGGAAATCAACCAGGCGATGATGAGCCATCTCGGAAAGATAGACATCTCCAGGGAAGAAAAGCAGCTCATGCTCGAAGCATCGCGTTTCTTCAAGGAGCGGAGCGCCTCCGCGAAAGCCAAGAGGCTCGCCAAACAGCTGTACGACTGGAGTCCGCGCGATTTCATCGAGGCAGGGCTTTTCACCGAAGGCGCGACTTTCACCAAGGGAGCGGGCAACGTCGATTATGAGACTTTCGTCAATCGCGGGCTTTCCGCGATCATCGAAGAAACGGAATCGCGCTTGCGCGCGCTCAAGGTCTGTGTCGAGAACAGTCCGAAAATCGATTTCTACCGCGCGGTTCTCATCACCCTGCGGGCGGTCGTTCATCTCGCGCACCGTTACGCCGATCTCGCCGACGAAACCGCCGCCACGGTCGACGATCCTGTCCGCAAGGCCGAATTGCTCGAAATCGCCGAAGTCTGCCGCCATGTCCCCGAACATCCGCCGCGCAATTTCCGCGAAGCCGTGCAGTCGTGGTGGTTCCTTCACCTCGGCATCCAGATCGAACAAGGCGGTTGCGGCTCGTCGCCGGGACGCATCGGCCAGTATCTCAACCGCTACTATCTTCTCGACAAGGCGAACGGCGGAAAGCCCGAAGAGGCGGTCGCCTGGCTCAAATGCCTTTTCGTAAAAATCCTTGAATTCGGTTATTACCAGGGAATTCTCTATTCCAGGATTCTTTCGGGGCACACGGGGCACACGATCAACATCGGCGGCCTTGACGCGCGCGGCGAAGACGCGACGACCGAACTCGACCATCTCATCCTGGATACGCAGATCGAATTGCGCAATATCCAGCCGACGATCACGGTGCTCTACCACGACAAGCTCAAGGAAGATTTTCTGCTCAAGGCCATCGATCTCGAACGAACGGGACTCGGACAGCCGCAGTGGATGAATACACACGTCATCACGGAACGGCTGCTTGCGCGGCACGCGAAGAACGGCATCACGCTTGAAGACGCGCGCAATTGCATCAACATGAGCTGCGTCGGTACGGGCGTCGCCGGGAAAACGGCGTTCGTTTCCGAAAACATGACCTTCAATCTCGCCAAATGCTTCGAGCTGGCGTTGAACGACGGTTTCGATCCGCTGACGAAGAAACAGCTTGGCCCGCATACCGGCGCGGCCGAATCCTTCACGGACTTCGAGGCGCTTTTCACCGCTTACAGCGCGCAGGTCAAGCATCTTTTCGAACGCATCCGGCCCTACGGCTCCGTCTCCAGCAAGGCGCTCGGCGATACCGTTCCCGGCGCGTTTCGTTCCGCGATGTACCACGGATGCCTGGAGCGCGGAAAAGGAGAACAGCATGGCGGTTCCGACTATTACCTTTATTTCGTCATCAGCACCGCCGGTGTCGACGCCGCCAACTCGCTGATGGCCGTCAAGCATCTCGTCTTCGATACGAAACAGACGAGCATGAAGCGCCTTCTCGACGCGCTGGCCGCCGACTTCGAGGGCTTCGAGGATGTCCGTCTACAGTGCCTCAACGCGCCCAAGCATGGCAACGGCGACCGGGATGTCGACGCGCTGGTGCGCCGCGTCTATGACGATGCGATGGAACGTTTCCACGAAGTCGGCCAGGGCTTTTTCGGCGATCACATCGCCAACATCGAAGCGTACTCGCTGACCATCCACAATTATTTCGGCATATTGACCGGAGCCTTGCCGACCGGGCGCAAGCGGGGCAAACCGCTGACCGACGCGAGCGTGTCCGCAATGCCCGGAACGGACAAAAAAGGCCCGCTCGCGCTCGTCGCCTCCGCCGCGCAGGCGCTCGATACCGTGCGCTACGGTTCCAATCATTTCAACATGAAATTCCGCCCCGGCGCGATCCAGGGAATCGCCGGCGCGCGCAAGCTGCTGGCGTTGATCAAGACCTACATGGATCTTGGCGGTTCACACATCCAGTTCAACATCGTCAGTTCCGAGACGCTGAAGAACGCGCAGGAAACGCCGGAGGAATACCGCGACCTGACGGTGCGCGTCGCCGGATTCAGCGCCTATTTCACGCGCCTGCACGAAGGTGTCCAGGATGAACTGATCGCCCGCACGGAACTTTCGTTTTCCTGACAGCCGAAAAAGGAGAGAGAAATGCAAGTAACACCGGAAGCGCGCGAAAAACTGCGGGAATTTCTCGACGATTCTGGAGACGGCGGATTCGTGCGCGTCTCCCGGCTCGTTACCGGCGGCGGATGCTGCGCCAAGATCAGTCTCGGCGTCAGCCTCGACGAAGAACGCGACGAGGAAAACGACTTGGCTTTCACGCTCGATGGATTACCGATCGTGATCGAGAAAAGCCTGCATGCGACGTTTCAGGATATTCGCATCGCCTTCGACGAAGACGATGGAATCGTCGTTTCCCACGGGCTTGAAACCGTCAAACAGGCGGCAGACAAGGAAACGCCAGGGCAATCGTCATCCCGGCTCGGTCCGGAATGACGATTTTGCGGATCAACCTGGAAATGGCGGCTGGCGCGTTTTTTATTCGCTGGCGTCCCTGGAGCAAGTTAAGGCCAGGAATACGATTGGAGTAACCGGCCCAATCGGGACGCTTCGACCGCCAAGGGACACGGAAAACACCGGGGGAAAAAGTGTGCCGTCATATACGGCTCGCCCAATGGGTAAATCCTCAATGGGTAAATCCTTTTTCTCCTGATGCTCCGCATGTTTGCGTTTTCCGTGTCGAAAAAAGTTCTGTTCGAGGTTTTTGGATCAACGTTCCCGGCGCGGCAGGCCACGATGGAAGAGACCGAAGGTATCGTATTCGATATTCAGCATTTCAGCCTGCACGATGGACCGGGGATACGTTCGACCGTGTTTTTCAAGGGATGTCCGCTCTCCTGCCTTTGGTGCGGCAACCCCGAATCACAGAGTCCACAACCGCAGTTGATGTATTTCACGCACCTTTGCGCCGCTTGCGGCAATTGCGTAAAAGCCTGTCCGAATCGCGCCATGAGCTTCGTGACGGATGGCGTGCGTTTCGATCCGTCGCGGTGTTCCGCGTGCGGCGCCTGCGTTCCGGGCTGCTTGCGCGGCGCGCGCAGCGTGTCCGGGATGCGTCTGGGCGTTCGTGAAATCAGCGACGAAGTACGCCAGCATTGGCGCATCTTCCAGCAAAGCGGCGGCGGCGTGACGGTGAGCGGCGGCGAACCGCTCGCGCAACGGAATTTCCTGCTTGCCCTGCTGAGGGAACTGCACGACGAAGCAGGCTTGCACACCTGCCTCGACACCTGCGCCAAAGCGCCCTGGGCGGCGCTCGAACGGATGCTGCCGCATCTTGACCTCGTGCTTCTCGATATAAAGCACACCGACGACGAAAAACACCGGGAATGGACGGGAAGCGGCAACGCCGACATCCTCCGCAACGCGCAAAAGCTGGTCGAAAACCAGTTCGATGTTCTCGTCCGCGTCCCGCTGATTCCCGGATTCAATGATGCCGACGCCGATCTATACGACATCGCCGATTTTCTCGCGGAAACCGGCTTGAAGCGCGTCGAGATCATGCCCTATCACACGTTTGGACTTGGCAAATACCGGGCGCTGGGGAAAAACTACCTCCTTCCCGCCGCCACCGGGTCCCGCGTCCCCGAAGCCGTCGACATCCTGAAAAGCGCCGGTATCGAGGTCGAAGTACACAGCATATAAGGGAAGCCGCGCCGGAGTTTTATCGTCACCCGCCGCGCCCGTCGGCTGATATGAACCTAGTAGTCAGTCACATTGATTTGACACAATCGTTGACGTGATTTTTCGCTGAAAGCTTGCCCATCGAGTCGTTTCTTTTCAGCATGACTGACTTCTAGCAGCCTGTCGGACAATCGTGTTGAAGTGGCGGGGGGAAATGAAATTGCTGAAGTTTGGCGCGGTCAGTCTGGATGGAGCCAAGGTCAAGGCGAACGCCTCGCGGCACAGCGCCCTGTCATACGGTCACATCGAGCCGCTTGAAATCCAGCTCAAGGCGGAAGTCGAAAGCTTGCTGGCGCTGGCGGAACAAGCCGACCCATCGGCGGCGCCGGACGGGATGAAGCTGCCGGAAGAGATATCTCGGCGTCAGGCGCGATTGGAGGCCATGGCGACCGCCAAGGCCAAGATCGAGGAACGCGCCAAAGTCCGCTTCGAGAAAGCGCAAGCGGACCACGAGGAGAAGCTGGCGCGACACTGTCACCTTCCGCGAGGACGGTGGCCGGGTTCGCAAGGGACCTGCCCCGCGGAACTTCTCCGCCTTGTGCAAATTCGCGCTGGCGCTTTTGCGTCGGGATGAGACAAGCGCCATGTTCCGCCGGATTCCATTGGCGGAGTTTCCCCGGTCAACGCGGGGACCGCGTCGCGTCGGCGAAGCTCGTGCCCTTCTGGTCCTTGCCGGAGAGGATCGGAGCGCCGTCCAGGGGCCAGTCGATCGCCAGGCCGGGGTCGTTCCACGGAATGCAGCGCTCCAGCTCGGGCGCGTAGTAGTCCGTCGTTTTGTACAGGAATTCGGCGTACTCGCTCAACACCAGGAAACCGTGCGCGAGTCCCGGCGGTATCCAGAGCTGGCGATGATTGTCGGCGGAGAGTCTTTCGCCGATCCACTGTCCGAAAGTCGGCGAATCCGCGCGGATATCGATGGCCACGTCGAAGACTTCGCCGACCACGGCCCGCACCAGTTTGCCCTGCGCCTTCGGCGGGAGCTGGTAGTGCAGGCCGCGCAGGACATTCCGGGCGCTGCGCGAGTGGTTGTCCTGGACAAAGTCGATGTCCAGGCCGGTCAGCGCGCGGAAGGCGCGCTGGTTGTAGCTTTCGTGGAAAAAGCCGCGCGCGTCGCCGAAGATTTCGGGTTCGAGGAGCAGGACATCGGGAATGGCCAGCGGGGTGGCTTTCACGCGAGCACCTTGTCTTTCAGCAGTCCGGACAGATAGCCGCCGTAACTCGACTTGGCCAGGCGAGCGGCGGCTTTTTCCAGCCGCGCGTCATCGATCCAGCCGTTGCGCCAGGCGATTTCCTCCGGACATGCGATCTTGAGTCCCTGCCGCTTTTCGATGGTCTGGATGAACTGGCTGGCTTCGAGCATCGATTCGTGCGTTCCGGTGTCGAGCCAGGCATAGCCGCGCCCCAGGGTTTCGACATGCAGCTCGCCGCGTTCGAGATAGCGCCGGTTCAAATCGGTGATTTCCAGTTCTCCGCGCGCGGAGGGCGTAATGGTTCCGGCCAGTTCGACGACATGCTCATCGTAGAAGTACAGTCCGGTCACCGCGTAGCGGGATTTCGGTGCTTTCGGCTTTTCTTCCAGGCTGATCGCGCGCCAATTCTCGTCGAATTCGACGACGCCGTAGCGTTCCGGATCGTTGACCGCGTGGGCGAACACCGTCGCGCCGGACTCCCGCCTTGTCGCCCGCTGTAACAGCGTGGCGAAGTCGTGACCGTAGAAGAGGTTGTCGCCGAGCACCAGGGCCGAAGGCGCGCCGCCGATGAACGCTTCGCCGATCAGGAAGGCCTGGGCCAGCCCGTCGGGCGATGGCTGCACGGCATAGCCAAGTTCGATGCCCCACTGGCCGCCGTCGCCGAGCAACTGCTCGAAGCGGGGCGTGTCCTGCGGCGTCGAGATCACCAGGATGTCGCGGATTCCCGCCAGCATCAGGGTGCTGAGCGGGTAATAGATCATCGGCTTGTCGAAGATCGGCAACAGTTGTTTCGATACCGCCTGGGTCGCCGGATACAGGCGGGTTCCGGAACCGCCTGCCAGGATGAGGCCCTTGCGCGCGCGCAATTTCTTTCCATTTTCCATTTTCAGTTTTCTCGGTTTTCGCTCGGTTTTCGCTCAGTTTTCGTATACCCGGTAGTAGCTGGCGAAGCGCGGAATGCCGCGCTCCGTCAGATCCCGGTAGCGATAGGTGATGATTGTACCGATGGGCGGCGGTTTGCGCCGCAGCGC
The DNA here is from genome assembly GCA_031276375.1 of Accumulibacter sp. Taxonomy (GTDB): domain Bacteria; phylum Pseudomonadota; class Gammaproteobacteria; order Burkholderiales; family Rhodocyclaceae; genus Propionivibrio. The sequence goes on along the minus strand of JAISNE010000048.1, from coordinate 2,828 downwards.
GTCGCTCAGGCCGCTGCCCAGGTTGAATTCGAGGCCGTCCCCGGTGCGCACCCTCAGCGCGCCGAGCATCCCCTTGTATTTTCCCTTGCCGGGCAGGTGGCCGATCACCGTCGCCTCCGCGTCATGGAGCGGTTTCATTTTCAGGAGATCGTCGCGGCGTCCCGTGGCGTAGGGGGCGTCGGCGCGATGCAGCATGAGTCCCTCGCCTCCGGCGCGCACCACGTTCGCCAGCTTCCGGTCGAGTTCCCGGCGATCGCGCAGCTCGAATTGTTCGACCACTTGCACCCAGGGGACGGCCATTTCGCCGACGATCCGCCGCATGGCCACGACCCGCTCGCGGAAGCCGCCCGGCGCGTCGGGCAGTTCGAACACCATGTAGCGGACTTCGCGCCATTCGGCGTCGACGGGCGTTTCCTTGCGCACGATGCCGCTCAAACGCTCGAAGCGCCCGCGTCCGGCCCACAGTTCTCCATCGAGGGGCCGCGCGGGAAATTTTTCCACGAACCAGGCCGGCGCGCTGAGCGTCCCGCCGCGGCGTGTCCTGAACGCCTGTCCGTCCCAGAAGGCGCGGATACCGTCGAGTTTCTCGCTGACCAGGTAATGACTCACCTCCGTATCGTCACTGAGCGTTTTCGCCAGCAGGAGCGGTGGCGGCGCGGCGGCGGCTTCCACGGCAAGCAGCGCGCACGAGGCCAGCGCCACGATCCACGGGGCCGATTTTTGCCCTGGGAAAAATCGCGGGCGTCCGGTATGTCTCATCGTAAAACCCACTCCAATTTGAAACCCCGCCCAAAAGGAGCGGTATGTAGGGCCGGCTTCCGGCCCCACCTGCTTTTTGCTCAGCCGGCCAATAGCTCGTCGAGCAGGCGCGTGACGCCGACGCGCCAGTCGGGCAGGTGCAATCCAAACGTCCCGCGCAGCTTGCCCGTATCGAGTCTCGAATTGAGCGGCCGCCGCGCGGGGGTGGGATAGGCCGCGCTCGGAATCGCCTCGATCCGCTCCGCCGCGAGGCGCGGCGGACGCCCGGCCCGGCCCGCGTGCTCGATCACGAAGCGCGCGTAGGCGTGCCAGCTCGTCTCGCCGCCCGCGGTCAAATGGTACAGGCCGGCCCATCGCGGCGACTTCGCCACGTCCCGGAGAACGTGCGCCGTCACGTCGGCCAGGAGATCGGCGCCGGTCGGCGCGCCGATCTGGTCATCGACGACGCGCAACTCGTCGCGTTCGGCGGCGAGGCGGAGCATGGTCCTGGCGAAATTCGCGCCGCGCGCCGCGTACACCCAACTGGTGCGGAAAATCAGGTGCTTCGGACACGCGGCCACCGCCCGCTCGCCTTCGAGCTTGGTCTGGCCATAGACGGAAAGCGGCCCGGTCGGATCGGTTTCCACGCGCGGCCCTGTTCCGCCGCCGTCGAAAACGTAGTCGGTCGAATAGTGCGCGAGCCAGGCGTCGAGCCGCGCCGCCGCCTCGGCCAGGACCGCCGGCGCCTGGGCGTTGATCAGGCGCGCCCGTGCGGGTTCCGACTCGGCTTTATCCACCGCCGTATAGGCGGCGGCGTTGACGATGACTTGCGGCGCCACGCGGCGGACGGTTTCCGCGATGCCGGCGAGATCGGTGAAATCGCCGCACAGCGCGTCCGAATCATGATCGGGCGCCACGATCTCGCCCAGCGGCGCCAGGCTGCGCCGCAACTCCCAGCCGACCTGGCCGTTCTTGCCGAACAGGAGGATTTTCATGGCGTCCTGTCCGCGTAATTCGTTTCCAGCCAGTCGCGGTAAGCGCCGGACTGGACGTTGGCCAGCCAGTCCGGATGATCGAGATACCAGCGCACGGTCTTGCGCAGGCCGCTGTCGAAGGTTTCGACCGGACGCCAACCGAGTTCGCGCTCGATCTTGCCGGCGTCGATGGCGTAGCGCCGGTCATGGCCGGGACGGTCGGCGACGTAGGCGATCTGTTCGCCGTAAGATCGGCCATCGCTTCGGGGGCGCCATTCGTCGAGCAGGGCGACGATGGCGTGAACGATGTCGAGATTGGCCTTTTCGCTCCAGCCGCCGATGTTGTAGGTCTCGCCGGGGCGGCCCGCGTCGAGCACGCGGCAAAGCGCCGCGCAGTGATCGCCGACGTGCAGCCAGTCGCGGATCTGCCTGCCGTCGCCATAGACGGGCAGTGCCTTGCCCGCGAGCGCGTTGATGATCATCAGCGGAATGAGTTTTTCGGGAAACTGCCAGGGGCCATAATTATTCGAGCAGTGGGTGGTCAGCACCGGCAGGCCGTAGGTGCGATGATAGGCGCGCGCGAGATGGTCGGAAGCCGCCTTGGACGCGGAATACGGGCTGTTGGGCTGGTAGCGGTGAGTCTCGGTGAACGCCGGAGCGCCGGCTTCGAGCGAGCCATAAACCTCGTCGGTGGAAACATGCAGAAAACGGAACGCGGATTTTCCGGCGTCATCCATCGTCGAAAAATGGGCGCGGGCGCATTCGAGCATGTTGAAGGCGCCGACGATGTTGGTCTGGATGAAATCGCCGGGGCCGTGGATCGAGCGGTCGACATGGCTTTCCGCCGCGAAATTGACCACCGCGCGCGGCCTGTGTTCTTGCAGCAAACGCTCGATGAGCGGCCGGTCGCCGATGTCGCCCTGGACAAAGGCGTGGCGCGGATCGCCGCGCAATTCCGCGAGATTTTCCAGGTTCCCGGCGTAAGTCAGTTTATCCAGGTTGATGACCGGCTCGTCCCGCCCGGCCAGCCAGTCGATGACAAAATTGCTGCCGATGAAGCCCGCGCCGCCGGTTACCAGAATGGTCATTGCCTTGCTCCAGGTCAGATACGCTCCA
>JAISNE010000027.1 GCA_031276375.1 Accumulibacter sp. | reverse complement strand
GCGGTTTTCGGAGGGGCCGGTGGATTTATAATCGGCGCATGGTTTCCGTCGCCCATTCCGTCGCCGCCCAGGGTGGTATCGAGCAAACCCTGCAAACCCTGTGCGCCGGGCTGTCTGGCGAAGAGTCGGAGCGTGTTCGCCAGGCGGTCGAGTTCGCGCAATCGATCTACGGTGATCGCGCGCTGGGCAGCGGCGAGGGCATCTGGTCGCACGCGCAGGGCATGGCGCTGATCCTGGCCGGGTTGCGGCTCGATGCCAGTTGTCGGCTGGCGGCGCTGCTGTTCGCCGTGCCGACCTGCGACGAGCATGGCTTGGAGCGCGTCGAGAAACACTTTGGCTCGGCGGCGGCGCGCCTGGTCGGCGGCATTTCCCGGCTGCACCGCATGCGCCCGATTCAGCGCGGCTTCGTCGCGCATTCGACCGAAAACGGCGAACAGCCTCCCGCTGAAATGAAGGCGCAGATCGAAGTCCTGCGCAAGATGTTCCTGGCCATCGTCGAGGACATCCGGGTGGTCCTGCTGCGGCTCGCGTCGCGCACGCAGACGCTGCGCTACTACGCCGGCGCGCCCGACGAACTGCGGGCGCAGGTGGCGCGGGAAACGCTCGAACTGTATTCGCCGCTGGCCAACCGTCTGGGCGTCTGGGAGCTGAAGTGGGAACTCGAGGACTTGTCGTTCCGCTTTCTCTACCCGGACATCTACAAGGAGATCGCCCGGCAGCTCGATGAGAAGCGCGCGGAGCGCGAACAGTTCATCGCCGACGCCGTGGCGTGTCTCAAACGCGAACTGGAAGCGGTTGGCATCAAGGATGCCGAAGTGTATGGGCGGCCCAAACACATCTACAGCATCTGGAACAAGATGCGCAAGAAGGGCGTCGGGTTCTCCGAGGTTTACGATGTGCGCGCGGTGCGCGTGATCGTCGGCGAAATCAAGGATTGCTACACCGCGCTGGGGATCGTGCACAACATGTGGGCGCCCCTGCCCAAGGAGTTCGACGATTACATCTCGAACCCCAAGGGCAACGACTACCGTTCGCTGCACACGGCGGTCAGTTGTCCGGACGGGCGCGCGCTCGAAATACAGATCCGCACCCGCGAGATGCACCAGCATGCCGAACTCGGCATTGCCGCCCACTGGCGTTACAAGGAAGGCATCGGCGGCCCGGCCAACAGCGGCTACGGCGAGAAGATCGCCTGGCTGCGCCAGCTCCTGGCGTGGAAAAACGAAGTTTCGGGTTCGTCGGACTGGGTAAGGCATTACAAGGAGGCGGCGCTCGACGAGACGATCTACGTCATGACCCCGCAGGGGCGCGTGGTCGATTTGCCGCGCGGCGCGACCCCGGTCGATTTCGCCTACCGGGTGCATACCGATCTCGGCCACCGCTGCCGTGGAGCGAAAGTCGACGGCGCGCTGGTCACGCTCAATACGCCGCTGGAAACCGGGCAGTGCGTCGAGATCATCGCCGCCAAGCAGGGCGGACCGTCGCGCGACTGGCTCAACACCGCGCTCGGCTACCTGTTTACGCACCGCGCGCGCGTCAAGGTGCGCCAGTGGTTTTCCAGCATGGCGCTGGAACAGTCGGTTGGCGATGGACGGGCCATCGTCATGCGCGAGTTGCAGCGCATGGGCGAAACCGGCCTGAAGCTGGACGAGCTTGCCTCGCGGCTCGGGTTTGCCAAGAGCGACGACATGTTCGTCGCGGTGGCGCGGGCGGAACTCACGCTGCGCCAGATCCAGGCGGCGGTGCGCGGCGCCGACGCGCAGGCCGGGGACGACAGGCTGGCATCGGAAGCGCCCGTGCGCAAGCGCAAAGGCAGTGACGACGGGGAAAAAGGCATCCTGATCGTCGGCGTCGACAAGCTGCTGACCCAGCTTGCCGGGTGCTGCAAGCCCGCGCCGCCGGAGCCGATCGTCGGTTTCGTGACGCGCGGCAAGGGGGTCTCGATCCACCGCGCCGACTGTCCCAATTTCGCCAACATGGAGGCGATGCAGCCCGAGCGCGTGATCGAAGTCGCCTGGGGCGGCGAGAACGAAGGCGTTTTCGCGGTCGACATCGTGGTCGACGCCATCGACCGGCAGGGGCTGCTGCGCGATGTTTCGGAAGTGCTGACCAAGGAAAGGATCAACGTGATCGCCGTGAGCACCCTGTCCAGGCAGGGGGGCGCGCACATGCGGTTTACCGGCGAAGTGAAAAACCTCGCGCAGCTCGAACAGGCGCTGACGGCGCTGCGCGGGGTGAGAGGCGTGGTCGGCGCCCGCCGCGCCTGAATTGGACAGGCGCGACAATCGCCGTCCATCCCGTGGGGTATGAAAGCTTGTTTCGAGAGGAGTTGGGTCATGCGTAAAAAGATACAGTCCGTCGATCTTGCGAAATCCTATCTGCTGCTCAATCATGGCCCGGTGACCCTGGTCAGCACCGCTTTCCGCGGGCGGCGGAACGTCATGGCGGCGTCCTGGACGATGCCGCTCGATTTCGATCCGCCCAGGGTGGTCGCGGTCATCGATGGCGCCAGCTATACCCGCGAGCTGATCGATGCTTCGGGGGAATTTGCCCTGAACGTGCCGTTTTGCCGGGACGCCGAAAAAGTGCTCGCCACGGGCAGTGTGTCGGGCCGCGATGGCGACAAGTTCGTGCGGGTGGGCCTGACGACCTTCCCGGCCGAACGGATCGGCGCGCCGCTCATCCACGATTGCGCGGCCTGGCTCGAATGCAAGGTGATTCCGGAAGCGCGCAACCAGCGGCTTTACGACCTGTTCATCGCCGAGGTGGTCGCCGCCTGGAGCGATCCGGCGGTGTTCTCGGAAGCCCGATGGCATTTCCCGGACACGGGGAGGCGAACCTTCCACTATCAGGCGGGCGGCGCGTTTTTCCAGACGGGCAGGAAGATTGAACCCGCGAACCGCG
>JAISNE010000022.1 GCA_031276375.1 Accumulibacter sp. | reverse complement strand
GCCCGCGATTTCTACAAGGATTACAACCCGCTGTTCCAGAAATACTGGCAGGAAAAGACCGGCCGGCCGATCGAGGTCAAGCAGTCGCACGCGGGGTCGAGCAAACAGGTGCGCGCGGTGGCCGACGGGCTGGAGGCCGACGTGGTGACCATGAACCAAGCCTCCGACGTCGATTTTCTGGTCGGGAAAGGACTGGTGGTCAAGGACTACGCCGCCAGATTCCCGAACAACGCATCCCCCTATACCTCGACGATGGTGTTCATCGTGCGCAAGGGCAACCCGAAGGGGCTGCGGGACTGGCCCGATCTGATCGAGCCTGGCGTGCAAGTGATCCTGCCGCATCCAAAAAATACCGGCAACGGGCGCTATTCCTACCTGGCCGCGTGGGGCTACGCGCTCGGGCAGCCGGGGGGCAACGACAAGACGGCGCAGGAATTCGTCGGCCGGTTGCTGAAGAATGCGCCGCTGTTCGCCTCCGGCGGCCGCGACGCGACGACGACCTTCATGCAGCGCAAGATTGGCGACGTGCTGGTGTCGTTCGAAAGCGAGGCCGAGTTGATCGCCAGGGAATTCGGCCAGGGCGAGTTCGACGTGGTTTATCCCTCGCTGTCGATTCTCGCCGAATTCCCGGTGGCCATCGTCGAGAAAGTGGTGGACAAGAAAGGCACGCGCAAGGAGGCGCAAGCCTACCTGGAGCATCTGTGGTCGAAGGACGGACAGGAAAACGCCGCCCAGAACTATCTGCGTCCGCGCGACGCCGAAGTGCTGAAGAAATATGCCGGCCAGTTCCCGCCGATCAAGACCTTCTCCGTCGATGAAGTCTTCGGCGGCTGGAGCAAGGCGTTTCCGGCGCACTTCAAGGACGGCGGCACCTTCGACCAGCTCTATCAGAGCAAGTAAGCCTCAGGGAAACGACATTGAAACGCGTGCTTCCCGGCTTCGGCCTGTCCCTGGGCTTTACGCTGGTCTATCTTTCGCTGCTGATATTGCTGCCGCTTTCCGGACTGGTGTTCAAGACCAGCGCGCTGAGCCTCGGGCAATTCTGGGACATCGCCACCGGCGAACGCGCCCTGGCCTCCTACCGGGTGAGCTTCGGCGCCTCGCTGCTGGCGGCGGCGATCAATGCCTTTTTCGGGCTGATCGTGGCCTGGGTGCTGGTACGCTATCCGTTTCCCGGCCGGCGCTTCGTCGATTCGCTGGTGGATCTGCCGTTCGCCCTGCCGACCGCGGTGGCCGGCATCACGCTGGCCACGCTGTACGCGGACACCGGCTGGATCGGCCGCTACCTCGAACCGCTCGGACTGAGGGTCGCTTTCACGCCGCTGGGCATCGTCGTCGCGCTGACATTCATCGGTCTGCCTTTCGTCGTGCGCACCTTGCAACCGGTGATCGAGGATATCGAGCCGGAAGTCGAGGAAGCGGCGGCGACGCTCGGCGCGACGCGCTGGCAAACCTTCCGGCGCGTCCTGCTGCCGGGCATCCTCCCGGCGCTCTTGACCGGTTTCACGCTGGCCTTTTCGCGCGCCATCGGCGAATACGGTTCGGTCATCTTCATCGCCGGCAACATGCCGCTGATCTCCGAAATCACCCCGCTCCTGATTACCTCCAAGCTCGAGCAATATGACATGATCGGCGCGACCGCGCTGGCCTGCGTGATGCTGTTCATCTCCTTCGCCCTGCTGCTGGCGGTCAATGGCCTGCAATGGTGGGCGGCCAGCCGGCGCCGCGGCAAGGAAAGGGGTATCTGATGAGCAACGCGATCGTGCGCCAGGCCACCGCCGAACCGCGCTGGCTGCGCCGGGCGCTGACCGTCACCGGACTCGGCTTCCTGTTCTTCTTCCTGGCGATACCGCTGGTCGCGGTGTTCTCCCAGGCGTTTGCCGGCGGCTGGAACGCCTACCGCGAAGGCCTGGCTCATCCCGACACGCTGTCCGCGATCGGGCTGACCGTGTTCATCGCCGTCACCGTGCTGCCTTTCAACGTGGCCTTCGGGATCGCCGCGTCCTGGGCCATCGCCAAATTCGATTTTCGCGGCAAGAGCCTGCTGACCACGCTGATCGACCTGCCGTTCGCCATTTCGCCGGTGGTCGCCGGGCTGGTTTTCCTGCTGATCTTCGGCGCGCAGGGGCTGTTCGGCCCGTGGCTGGCGGAACGCGACATCAAGATCGCCTTCGCCCTGCCGGGGATGGTCATCGTCACGCTGTTCATCACCTTCCCCTTCGTCGCGCGCGAGCTGATTCCGCTGATGCAGGCGCAGGGCAAGGACGAGGAGGAAGCCGCCATATCGCTGGGCGCATCCGGCTGGCAGATGTTTTTCCGCGTCACCCTGCCGAACATCCGCTGGGGTCTGCTGTACGGCGTGATCCTGGCCAACGCCCGGGCGATGGGCGAATTTGGCGCGGTATCGGTGGTTTCCGGGCACATCCGCGGCGAGACCAACACGCTGCCGCTGCACGTCGAGATCGTCTACAACGAATACAACGCGATCGGCGCTTTCGCCGCCGCGTCGGTGCTCGCGCTGCTGGCGCTGGTGACGCTGG
>JAISNE010000406.1 GCA_031276375.1 Accumulibacter sp. | reverse complement strand
AAAAAGCGCTGGAAACACGCTTTGGCGAAGCCTATCGGGAATACAAACGAAATGTCCCGCGTTGGCTGCCGCGTTTGACTCCCTGGTGTCGGCAAGCGTAGCTTGGAATGACAAGCAGCCCGCATAGGTAAGCGTGCGCTCTCTATCGAAGCAATCCGGGGTTCGCGTCTGTCCAACGGGCCACGTTGGGGTCGGGGTGCTATCGCCAAACTATTAGCTCGACCTTGCCCTGCCTCCTTCCACCCCCAAGTTTCTTTCATCTTCCAGGGGGTGGCAACTACCATGATCGTTGGGGTTCGCTTCGCTCACCTCAACCTATGCGCTGATGGCACGGGATCGTGCTGTGGAAAACTGGCTGCGCGATCAGGTTGGCCCCGCCCATGATGCCTTGAAGGCGGATCCAGCCCGCGCCGTTACCACCGATCAGGTGCGTGCCCGCCTGACGGCTGAATACGCCAGGACACGATGAACCATCGCGTCATCTTCAGCCCGGAAGCCCTGGAGCAATTTGCAGCGCTTTTTCACTATCTTGCGGCGGCGGCATCGCGGCGCGGTACACCGAAGCCATTGTGCGCTATTGCGAGAACCTGCGCGCCTTTCCCCTTCGTGGCGCCAAACGTGATGATGTGCGTGCTGGCTTGCGTATCGCCAGCTACAAGAAGCGGGTATTGATTGCCTTTGATGTAGATGTAGACGCAGGAGTGGTTTCCATCATCGGCATCTTCCGCGGCGGACAGGACTACGAAACGATCCTGCAAGACGACCTGAACGACAAAAGCTTGACATGCCAGACTTGAGTATCAACGACGCTGTTGAGCGCAGTTTGGTATGAGGCGCCTGTCCATTGACGATCCTGCCGTGCGGCTTACCGTCCGCCGTGCATGGCTTGCAGGAATTTTTCTCTTGCCGAGCGAGCCTCTTGACAATTCCCGAGGAATAAATTATTTTAGCAAATACTAAAATACTTGAGGACATGGGAATGCTGGAAAAAGCAAGAATCGTCGCCGAACTGTTGAAAATCCTCGCCAACGAAAACAGGCTGCTGATACTGTGCGCGCTTTTGGATGACGCCAGGACAGTCGGTGAGATACACGAATTTACTCCGAATATTTCCCTGTCGGCCCTGTCCCAGCATTTGACATTTTTGCGGACGGCGGGATTGTTGAGTTCAGAGAAGTCCGGGCAGTATGTGAGGTACGAGATTGCCGACAAGCGCGTCATTGAATTGCTCGGCGCGCTGAAAAAATATTATTGCGACGAGAAAATTTCGTGAAAGGCGTTTGACGGAATGAAAACACTCATCATCGGCGGCGTCGCGGGCGGGGCCACGGCGGCGGCAAGGCTGCGGCGCCTGAACGAACACATGGAAATCGTGATCCTGGAGCGTGGCGGCTACATTTCATTCGCGAATTGCGGGCTGCCCTATCATGTTGGCGGGGAAATCGGGGATGAAGCGGAACTCGTGCTCCAGACGCCGGAGAGTTTCAAGGCCCAATTCGACGTCGACGTTCGCGTATTCAACGAAGCGGTGGCGATCGAGCGCGAACGCAAGGCCGTCACCGTCAAGAATCTGCAAAGCGGTGAGATATACGAGGAAGGCTATGACAAGCTGATACTCTCTCCGGGGGCGGCCCCCTTGCGCTTGCCCATTCCCGGCGCGGACAACGAGCGGGTATTCACGCTCAGGAGCATTCCGGACACCCACGCGATCAAGCGCTTCATGGAACAAAGGCAGGCAAGGTCCGCCGCGATTCTCGGCGGCGGCGCGATTGGCGTCGAAATGGCGGAGAACTTCAAGCGCGCCGGCCTGGAGGTGACGATCATAGAACTCACGGATCAGTTGATCGCGCCGATCGATTTCGACATGGCTTGCGAGGTGCATGAACACATTCGTGGCAAGGGGGTGAAGCTCATACTCGGCAACGGGGTAAAATCGGTCGAGGAGCTTGGCGATGCATTGAGGATCGTCCTCGAGGAGGGCGAAATCATCGCGGACATGCTCCTGCTCTCGGCGGGAGTGCGCCCGGAGAGTCAACTGGCGAAAGACAGCGGGCTGGAAGTCAATCAACGTGGTTTTATCCTTGCCGACGAGCATATGCGGACGAAGGATCCGGACATATACGCGGTGGGTGACGCCATCGAAGTGATGGACTTCATGACGCGGGGTAGAGGCGCGGTCGCCCTGGCGGGCCCGGCCAACAAGCAGGGAAGAATCGCCGCCGATAATATCTGCGGTGGAGACAGCGTCTATACCGGGACCCAGGGCAGCGCCATCCTGAAAGCATTCGATATGACGGTTGCTTCCACGGGGCTGAACGAGAAGACCGCCACGAAACTCGGCGTGAAGTACGAAAAAATCTTTACCGTGGCGGCGAGCCACGCGAGCTACTACCCCGGCGCGTCCAACCTGACGATCAAGACGCTGTTCGACCCCGATACGGGCAGGATTCTCGGAGCGCAGGTGACGGGCATCGAAGGCGTGGACAAGCGCTGCGATGTCATCGCCACGGCGATTCGCTTCGGCGCGACGGCGCGCGATTTGACCCGGCTGGAGCTTTGTTACGCGCCTCCATACAGTTCCGCGAAAGACCCTGTCAATATCGCGGGTTTCATGATGGAAAACATTTTGACGGGCAAGGTGAAAATCTTTCACTGGCACGATATCGCCGCGCTCGACCCGGAAAATGTCACGCTCATCGATGTCCGCGCCGCGCCCGCCTTCCGCATGGGAGCCGTACCGGATTTCGTCAATATCCCGCTCGAGGCGCTGCGCGGGCGCCTGCGCGAAATCGACAAATCCAAGCCCGTGTATGTCATGTGCCAAATAGGCTTGCGCGCTTACATCGCGTGCCGGATTTTGACGCAGAACGGTTATGACGCCCACAGCCTGAGCGGAGGTTACACGCTTTGGAGAGCCATCGAGGGCAGCCGGGCGAAAACCGGCGTGGAAGCAATGGCGCCGGCCGGCAAGGCGAATCCCCCGAAAACAGGGTTGATTCTTGAGCCTTCCAGCCAAAGCGCCCGGAAAACAATCACAATAAATGCGTGCGGCCTACAGTGCCCCGGGCCGATCATGAAACTGAGCGAGGCCCTGGATTCGGCGTCGGACGGCGACATGATCGAAATATTGACCACGGATGCGGCGTTCGCCAGCGACGTGGAAGCGTACTGCAAGCGCACGGGCAATACCTTCCTGGGAACGACGGAGGGAGAGCGGAAAGGCCATTCCACGAGTCGTGTGCGCAAGGGATCGGCAGCGCCCGAGACGGATCATCGCGCTCGCGGCGACGGCAAGAATTTCATCGTGTTCAGCGGTGATCTGGACAAGGCGATCGCGGCGTTCATCATGGCGAACGCCGCGGCGGCGATGGGCAGGAAAACCCGCATGTTTTTTACATTCTGGGGACTCAATATTTTGCGCAAGAGCGAAAAAGCAAGTGTCGGCAAGGATTTCATGTCGTCCTTGTTGGCGAAAATGATGCCTCGCGGAAGCGGGAGGCTGGGCCTGTCCCGGATGAATTTCGCCGGCCTGGGCGCCCGGATGATTCGTTTTGTCATGAAGTCGAAAAACGTGGATAGCCTGGAGACATTGATGAAACAGGCCGTGGACAACGGCGTTGAAATCGTGGCCTGTGCCATGAGCATGGATATCATGGGAATAGCGAAAGAAGAACTGATCGACGGCGTAAAAATGAGTGGCGCCGCGTATATGCTCGCGCACGCGGAAGAAAGCGACATGTCGCTGTTCATCTGATGCCAAGTTGTGCTCAATAGGGCGTTGATACTCAAATCTGGCGTGTCAAGATTCCGGTCAATTTTGGCCGTATCACGATGGTTTGACCGCGCTGTCATTGCTCGGGCTGCGCGACGAAGCAATCCATACGGCGCTTGGGTTGTCTGAAACGACAAGGTGTCTTCCAGGTCTGTTCGGGCCACGAACCTTGGTGATTCCGGGCACGGTCCGCTATCGCGTCCGCAAAAAAGCACGTCCCACGAAGCGGGCGGGACGCCCGCGCTCCCCGATTCGCGCGCGAGAGAGTGGAGCGCGGGCGTCTCGCCCGCAATGCGAGCCGCAGGCTCGCGTAGGCCTGTTTCCAGGGATTTTTCAGCACGCTCACCTTGTCGCATTGCACGGCGTTGTCGACGTCGCCAAAGGCGATGTCTTGCCGGTCGGCCAACTGCATGGCGTCGGAGAGCGCGGTCAGCGGCGGTCCTTCGGTGGCGCGGGCGAATTCACCGGCGAAACGCGCCTTCTCCTCCGGCGTTGCGTCCTTCGTTTTTTTTGAACAGGGTGAAATAGCTTTTTGCCGCCGCTTCGCGGGTCTCGAAATCCGGCGGCGCCACGTTCAGGCTTTCCACCCGCGCGTTGTCGAGGTAAACCACGAGGGCAAATCCCGCGGGCGGTTCAGCAACCAGATATCCGGGTTGAAGCGCGGCTTGCCGGAGGACCGCGCCAGCTCGCGGCTGGCCACCGGCACGGCATGTACCGCCAGGCGCTCGGCGGCGAGGCCGCCTCAGCCCGCGCCGCGGCAGTACGCGGCAATGGCCTCGTGGATATCCTGCAAGGCGATGACCTGGTCGGCGGCGCCTCTCTTGATCGCTTCCCTGGGCATGCCGAACACCACGCAACTGGCTTCGTCCTGGGCGATGGTCCTGGCTCCGGCGTCGTGCATCTCTTTCATGCCGCGCGCGCCATCGTCGCCCATGCCGGTCAGGATGATCCCCAGCGCGTTGCGTCCCGCGCCCTGCGCCACCGAGCGGAACAACACGTCGACCGAGGGTTTGTGGCGGTTGACTGGCGGGCCGTCGAGCACTTCCACCGCGTACTGCACGCCGCTACGCCGCACCAGCATGTGCCTGCCGCCGGGCGCGATCAGGATGTGGCCCGGACGCACGCGGTCGCCGTTGCGCGCTTCGCTCACCCGCATTTGGCACATGCCGTCCAGGCGGCTGGAAAAGGTGGAGGTGAAATTGGCCGGCATATGCTGGACGACGACGATGCCCAGGGTCGTCGCGGGCAGCTTGACGAGCAGGGTTTCCAGCGCCTGCGTGCCGCCGGTCGAGGTGCCGATGGCGATGATCGGCTGCGCGTTGTAGGGGGCGGCGGCGGCGGCGAGCGGCGGAAGGATGACGTCGGCGCTGAAATTGGGACGGTCGAGCGGCAGGTTGGCGGGCAGCACGTGGGCGCGCGCCGCGGCGGGGGCGCGGAGCGCCGGGGTCTTGCCCGGCAAGTGGGGCAGCGCCGCCTTCAGGTTGGCCCTGGCCGCGACGTGAATGGCGCGGATGAGGTTGTTGTCGCTGTCTTCGAGGAACTGTTTCAGCCCGTTCATCGGCTTGGCGATGATGCTGATGGCGCCGGCGGCCATCGCTTCGACGTAGTCGGCGCTGTTCTCGGCCGCGAGGCGGGAACAGATGATGGTCGGCGTCGGATGTTCGCGCATGAGCTGGCGCAAAAAGGACAGCCCGTCCATCCGCGGCATCTCGATGTCGAGAATCAACACGTCCGGCCACTGCTGCTTCATCTTTTCCTGGGCAATCAGCGGGTCGGGGGCGGTGGCGATCACTTCGATCGTCGGGTCGGGGGCCAGAATCTTGGTGAAGACCTGGCGCACCAGCGCCGAGTCGTCAACGATCATTACCTTGATTTTGTCTGCCATCGTCGTAAGGGTTTCGGGAATAGCGCCCATTATTCCCGATTTTGGGCCGGGCCGGGTCGGACGGACGCCGCCGCGACGGCTTTTCGGGAAATATTCAAGAATTCAGGAGAACCCCGGCAGCCAACCGGAGTGGGTGTGATGATGATGCGTCACGGGTTCGAGCGTCCCCTGGAACAGCGCCTCGATCACCGGAGTTTCCCGCCAGGCGTGGTCCATGAACGTCAGGCCGATTTCTTCGACCAGCCGTCCCGCCCAGTAATGGGTCGACACTTCGTCGAGCGTCGCCAGGTTCAGGCTGTGCGGCAGACGCAGATAGTCGAGCCAGCTCGAATCGTGGAACGAGACGACGTAGCTTCCCCGGCTGCGGGCGGGAACCAGGCGCTTGCCAAAAACGCGCGCGGGGTGCTTGGCGCGGAAATTCTCGGCGTCGATGCGCGTGGCGAACAGCAACAGCGCGTGCAGGCGGCTGGGAAATTCCTTGAACAGGCGCTGGCGATAGTATTCCAGGTGGTATTCGGCGAAATAATTCTGCACCGTCGTGAAGCTGTCCTCGGGCAGCGGCAGGCTGAACGGATTGGACGAGAAAATATCCCAGCCGGGAATCTCGGC
>JAISNE010000402.1 GCA_031276375.1 Accumulibacter sp. | reverse complement strand
AGATCGTCGATCACCGTCTTGGTGTCCGGCTCATAAAGATAATCCCAGCGGCTGTGCGTGCCGCTACCCACCAGATCGCCCGACAGCGGCAGCAACTGTTCGATCACCGGCTCCTGCTTCATGGTATTGATGAAGCGCGTATAGGCGATGTACAGGACATCGATGTCGCCGTTCATGAAGGCGTCGATCTGCACCTTGGCCGGGCCGATGAGTTTTTCCAGGCGCGGTTCGTCGCCCAGGCCGGTGAGGTGCGAAACGACGTCCGCGCCGGCGCGCATCATGAAACCGAAGCCCTTGTTGCCGATCGCGGTGACTTTCAGCTTCCTGCCCTGCGCGTCCCATTCCTTCATCCTGCCCAGGGCCAGCCGCAGGATGTTGGTATTCAGCCCGCCGCACAGGCCCTTGTCCGAGGTGACCACGATCAGGCCGACCGCCTCGACCGCTTCGCGCTCTTCCAGGAACGGGTGGACGTAATCGGTCAGCGCGTGCGACAGGTTGCCGGTCACGCGGCGAATCTTCTCGTTGTACGGGCGAGCCGCGCGCATTCGCTCCTGCGCCTTGCGCATCTTCGAGGCGGCGACCATCTCCATCGCCTTGGTGATCTTGCGCGTGCTCTCGACGCTCTTGATCTTGTTGCGTATTTCCTTGCCGCTGGCCATGACCGTCCTCTCCCCGGCGCTCAGGCCAGCGTTGCCTTGAACGCCTCGATCGCCTTGGAAAGCGCCTGTTCGGATTCCGCGTCGAGCTCCTTGGTCGCTTCGATCCGGTCGGCGAGCGCGGCGTGTTCCTGCTTGATGAAGACATGCAGCCGGCGCTCGACATCGAGCGCCTGCTTCACTTCGACATCGTCGAAATAGCCTTTGCTGACCGCCAGCAGCGTGATCGACATCTCGGCCACGGACATCGGCGAATACTGCGGCTGTTTCATCAGTTCGGTCACCATCCGGCCGCGGTCGAGCTGTTTGCGCGTCACTTCGTCGAGGTCCGAGGCGAACTGGGCGAAAGCCGCCAGTTCGCGGTACTGCGCCAGCGCCAGCCGCACGCCGCCGCCCAGTTTCTTGATGACCTTGGTCTGCGCCGCGCCGCCGACGCGCGACACCGAAATGCCGGCGTCGATGGCCGGCCGCACGCCGGAATTGAAGAGGTCGGTGTCCAGGAAGATCTGCCCGTCGGTGATCGAAATGACGTTGGTCGGCACGAAGGCCGAAACGTCGCCGGCCTGCGTCTCGATGATCGGCAGCGCGGTCAGTGACCCGGTTCGGCCCTTGACCTCGCCGTTGGTGAAGCGTTCGACGTATTCCTCGCTGACCCTGGCGGCGCGTTCGAGCAGGCGCGAATGCAGGTAGAACACGTCGCCCGGATACGCTTCGCGCCCCGGCGGGCGGCGCAGCAGCAGCGAGACCTGGCGATACGCCCAGGCCTGCTTGGTCAGATCGTCGTAAATAATCAGCGCGTCCTGCCCGCGATCGCGGAAATACTCGCCCATCGTGCATCCGGCGTAGGGCGCGATGTACTGCAAGGCGGCCGATTCGGCCGCCGTGGCCGCGACGACGATGGTGTATTGCATGGCGCCGTGTTCTTCGAGCTTGCGCACGACGTTGGCCACGGTCGAGGCTTTCTGGCCGATCGCCACGTAGATGCAGATCAGTTCCTTGCCCTTCTGGTTGATGATGGTGTCCACCGCCACCGCCGTCTTGCCGGTCTGGCGGTCGCCGATAATCAGTTCGCGCTGGCCGCGCCCGATCGGCACCATCGAATCGATCGATTTCAGGCCGGTCTGCACCGGCTGCGAGACCGACTTGCGCCAGATGACCCCCGGCGCCACTTTCTCGATCTTGTCGACCAGTTTGGCGTTGACCGGCCCCTTGCCGTCGATCGGCTGGCCCAGCGAGTTGACCACGCGGCCCAGGAGTTCCGGGCCGATCGGCACTTCCAGGATGCGCCCGGTGGTCTTGACCGTGTCGCCTTCGCTGATGTGCTCGTACTCGCCGAGCACCACCGCGCCGACGGAGTCGCGTTCGAGATTGAGCGCCATGCCGAAGGAGCCGCCGGGGAATTCGAGCATTTCGCCCTGCATGGCGTCGGCCAGCCCATGCACGCGGCAGATGCCGTCGGTCAGCGAAACCACCGTGCCCTGCGTGCGGGTTTCGGCGCCAATATCCAGATTCTGAATCTTGCTCTTGATCAGTTCGCTGATCTCGGAAGGATTCAACTGCATCAATTTCTCCTAGTTCTTGAGCGCCACGGTCATGGCGTCGAGCTTGCCACGCACGGAAGCGTCGAAAATCCGGTCGCCGACCGCCACGCGCACGCCGCCGATCAACGATGGATCGACCTCGACCCGCCCTTGCAGGCGGCTGCCGAAATGCGCTTCGAGTTTTTTCAGCAGCGCGGCGAGCGCCGGCTCGTCGATGGGGAAGGCGCTGGTAATCAAGGCTTCGCGCACCCCTTCGTCCTCGCTCTTGAGGAATTCGAAAATCGCGCTGACCTCGGTCAATACATCGAAGCGCCGGTTTTCGGCAAGCAGCGCGATGAAGGCGGCCAGTTCGCGGTTCTCCGGCTCGCCCGACAGCGCCGCGAACAACTCGGCGATCCGCCGGGCGGAAAACTTCGGGTTGCCGATGACGCGGCCCATTTCCGGGTCCGCGGCGATCGCCGCGAGTCGCCGCAAGCGAGCGGACCATTCGGCCAGCGACCGGCCCTCCTTCGCCAGACGAAACACCGCCTGCGCATAAGGGCGAGCAATGGTGACGGATTCGGCCATGGAATCACAGATCCAGGCTGATCGCCGCCAGCAGGTCGGCGTGCGCCCTGGCGTCCACCTCGCGGCGGAGAATCTTCTCCGCGCCCGCCACGGCCAGATCGGCGACGCGCCCGCGCAGCGATTCGCGCATGCGCTCCTCTTCCCGCGCGATTTCCGCCTTGGCGGCGGCCACCACCTTGCCGGCTTCTTCCTGCGCGTCGGCCTTGGCCTGCTCGATGATCTGCTCGGCGCGCCTTTCCGCCTGGGCGATCACCTCGGCGGCCTTCTCCTTGCCTCCGCGCAGCGTTTCCTCGGCTTCCCGGGAGGAACGCGCCAGGCTCTGCCGCCCGCGCTCGGCTTCCGCCAGGCCCTCGGAAATCTTGGCGGCGCGCTCGTCGAGCGCCTTCACGATCGGCGGCCACACGAACTTCATGGTGAACAGCGCCAAGATGATGAACACAGTAATCTGTGCCAGTAGCGTTGCGTTCAGATACACGTCGGATACCTCTTCCGCGAAATGGACAGGGCACTCCTCAAGCGGCGATTACTTGAGGAAGGTCGAGATGGCGAACCACACCGCGATACCCGTCCCGATGATGAACGCCGCGTCGATCAGGCCGGCCAGGATGAACATCTTGACCTGCAACTCGTTCATCAGCTCGGGCTGCCGCGCGGAAGCCTCGAGGTACTTGCCGCCCATCAGACTGATCCCGATACAGGCCCCGATGGCGCCGAGGGCGATGATCAGACCACAGGCAAGGGCGACGTTCCCGAATACTTGTTCCATGACTACTCCTTCCGGTTATTGATTTACAGCGAGGTTCCAAAACAGAAAAACTTGTTTCCAGTCAATGGCTTTCGTGAGCCTGACCGATATACACCAAGGTCAGCATCATGAAAATGAATGCTTGCAATACCACGATGAAGATGTGGAACAACGCCCACAGCGTCCCGGTGACCAGATGCCCGAGCCACAGCAGCGACCCGCCGAACGGCGACATCGACGGGAAGGCCATGCCCATCAAGGCGATCAGCAGGAACAGCAGCTCGCCGGCGTACATGTTGCCGAACAAACGCATGCCGTGGGAAACGGTCTTGGCGATGAACTCGATGAGTTGCATCACGAAATTGGGGATGTAGAGCAAGGGATGATTGCCGAACGGCGCGGTAAACAGTTCGTGCGCCCAGCCGCCCAGCCCCTTGATCCTGATGTTGTAGAAAAAACACAGCAGGAGCACGCCGATCGACAGGCCGAGCGTACCGTTGAGGTCCGCGGTCGGCACCACGCGCAGATAGGCGTGCGGATTGCCGGTCAGCTTCTGCCAGACGAGCGGCAGCAAGTCGACCGGCAGGAAATCCATCGAATTCATCAGGAAGACCCAGATGAACACGGTCAGCGCCAGAGGAGCGACGAAGCGGCGCGACCGCTCGTTGTGCACGATCGCCTTGGCCTGGTTGCCGACCATCTCGATCAGGATTTCCAGCGCGGCCTGCGCCCGGCCGGGTACGCCGGAAGTCGCCTTCCGGGCGATCCGCCACATGAGAAACAGGCCCGCCGCGCCGAGCACGACGGAAAAGAAGAGCGTGTCATAGTTGACGATCGAGAAATCGACCATCGTGCTTTGCGGATGTCCGGACGAATTCAGGTTGGCCAGATGGTGAAGGACGTACTCACCGGCATTCGGCGCGCTCGCGGCAGCTTCATGACCCGTTGTCGACATGTTCAGTTCTTCTTCCAGAAACCCCAAAAAAACAACACCTGTGTGGCAAATACCAGACC
>JAISNE010000390.1 GCA_031276375.1 Accumulibacter sp. | reverse complement strand
CGCGGCGCGCCGCCGCGATCGAGATCGGTCACGGCGGCCATGTATCCCGTGCGTCCGTCGAGGATCAGCGATCCCGCCGTCAGGCCCAGGTTGTAGGTGTAGGCGGCGTCGAACAGCGTCGGCGCGCCGCAGCGGCCTTCGTAACCCAGGAAATGGCAGTGCGCGACGAACGGTATCCGGGCGTCGATCACCTTGACGCGCGCCTTGACCATATCCACCAGCAAGCGCTCGGTCGGTATCAGTGAAACCTGCAGGTTGCCGTGCGAATCGCGCTCGGCCAGCAGCACGCGCGCGACGCTGGCGGGCAGCGAGGACAGCAGGCGGGCATTGGCCGGCGTCAGCTTGCCTTCGACGAACGCGGCCTTTTCGGCGTCAACCACCGCCGCGAATTCGGTGGCATGGTGCGCGAGCACGTCGTTCAGCTCGGCGATGAGCGCGTTCATCTCGGGGATGAATTCGATCAGTCCCTCGGGGATCAGCACCACGCCATGATTGACGCCCTTGGCGGCGCGGGCCGTCACGGCCTGGGCGATCTGCTCGACGATGGCGGCCAGCGATTGTTTCCTTTCGGCGACTTCCTCGGAAATGAACGTAATCGTCGGCTTGGTCTGCAAGGCGACTTCCAGGGTCACGTGCGACGCGGAGCGGCCCATCAGCTTGATGAAGTGCCAGTATTTGAGCGAGGAACACATGTCCTGCAGAATGTTGCCGACCATTTCGCCGTAAATCTTGGTCGCCGTATCGAAACCGAAGGAAATCGGCAGCAGATCGCCGACCTGCAGATCGCCGTCGATGGTCTTCGGCACGCCGATCACCTGCACGCCCGAACCGTCGGCCTTGACGCCCTTGAACAGGAATTCGGCGAGCACCGCGGCGTTGGTGTTCGAATCGTCGCCGCCGACGACCACGATGGCGTCGAGCCGGTGTTCGAGGCAGGTTTTCCTGACCTGGTCGAACTGCGCGTCAGTCTTGATTTTGGTGCGGTCGGTGCCGAGGAAGTCGAAGCCGCCGGTATTGATGATGCTTTCGGCGTCGGCCTCGGTGATCTCGAACAGGTTCCCCCGGATCAGCCCCCTGGGCCCGGGGCGCACGCCGAACAGCAGGTTGTCCGGCCCGAGCACGTGTTTCAGGCCGCACACCACGTTATGCCCGCCCGCCGCCGGGCCGCCCGAGAACAGCACGGCGACGCGCCTGCCTCGCGGGGCGTTCCGGTTGACGCCGGCGGGAACCAGCACGGCGTTGCCGGACGCCCGCACCGATTCCGGAAAACTGGCCAGCACTTTATCGCCGTCCCGGGTGCCGAGGACGCGCCCGCTCGCCGCGAAGGCGACGGGCCGCGGCCCGGCGGCATCGCCAAACGCGGCGCAAACCGGGAGCGGCAGGGTGCGCACGGCCGATTCAAAAATCGAGTTGTGTTTCTCCATCTTCAACAATTGTTCTGACAACGGGTTCATGCATGATTCCTCAGTTAAAAAACAAGGCTTCCAACACCCGCGCGCGAAAAACCCGCGAGAATCCGCAACGGCCTTGCCGCGTGGCAAAATCAGTGACCATCTCGATTGGCAACAAACGTCTTTTTTTTCCAGGCACGGCCCATTATCGCGCGCCCGCAAAAAAGTAAGCCCCACGAAGCGGGCGAGACGCCCGCGCTCCCGTATTTTCGCGCAAAACGCCGCCCATGGAGCGCGGGCGTCCCGCCCGCCATGCGAGCCGCAGGCTCGCGTACCGCCGCCTCTTTCATCTCCGTCCTCTGTTCTCCGATACCCTCCTCCGCAAGCGAGGGAAGGGACCAACCAGCTTGCGGCGCGAAGCGCCGGTAATTGACAGTCCTCTGTCTTCTGTCCTCTGTCCCCCGAATCACCGCTCAGGGCGGAAACCGGGCGAAATTCTGTCCGGTGGAGGCGAGGGCGCCTTGCCAGACCGGACTCTTGAGATCGAGCTGTTTTTTCTGCCCGGCCAAGAGATCGATCGGGACGTGCGTGAATACGCCGTGATGCTGCCCGATCACCAGGCCGGTCTTGCCCGCCATGGCGGCGTGCACGGCGTTGCGCGCGTAGAAATCGCAGAGAATGGCGTCTTCGGCGCACGCCGGCACGCTGCGGATCATGTAGCTGGGATCGAAATAACGCAGCGCGAACGGAATGTTCTCGGCCTTGAAATAGGACTCGATGCGTTCCCGCAGGAAAAGACCGATGTCCTTCAATCTGATGTTGCCCGAGGCATCGCGTTCCTCCTTGCCGTCGGCCAGCAGATGCTGCCCGGCGCCTTCCGCCACCAGGATCACGGCATGAGCGCGTTTCAGGATGCGCGATTTGAGCGCATCGAGGAGACCGTTCCCGCCTTCGAGGGCGAAGGGCACTTCGGGCACCAGCGCGAAATTGACGTCCTGGCTGGCCACCGTCGCTCCGGCCGCGATGAAACCGGCGTTGCGTCCCATGATCTTGACCAGCGAAATCCCGTTGAGCACGCTGTGCGCCTCGGTGTGCGCGCAGGCGATGGTCTTGGTCGCCTCATTGACCGCCGTGACGTAACCAAAGGTGCGCGTGACGAAGGCCACGTCGTTGTCGATGGTTTTGGGAATGCCGACCACGGCCAGCGCGTGACCGCGCAAATTGGCCTCCCGGAACAGTTCGGCGCCGCCGCGCTGCGTGCCGTCGCCGCCAACGACGAACAGGATGTTGACCTTGCGCCGGATGAGATTATCGACCGCCACGCTGACGTCGACCGGCCCGCGCGAGGTATTGAGCACGGTGCCGCCCTCCTTGTGGATGTCCTCGACGAATTCGGGCGTCAGGGGAATCGGTTCGGAACCCCGCCAGGGGTCCAGGCCCTGGTAGCCATTGGTGAAACCGAGGATTTCGCGCACGCCGTAACCGTGATGCAGTTCCAGAACCAGCGAGCGGATCACGTTGTTCAGGCCGGGACACAACCCGCCGCAGGTCACGATGCCCGCCCGCGTCTTCGCGGGAT
>JAISNE010000076.1 GCA_031276375.1 Accumulibacter sp. | reverse complement strand
CCGTGCAAGTCGGAACCGCCAGCTTCATCTCGCCCGGCGCGGCGCAACGGATCGCCGAAGGAATGGAAGCCTGGATGCTCGCCCAGGGCGAAACCGACATCCGCCACCTGATCGGCGCGGTGGGTGGTTCAGAGGACAGAGGCTGAAGTTTCCCCCCGAATTTTCATGCACCCCTCGCTTTTTTTAAGATGAGGCGGTCAAAATACCCGTCATTCCCGCGCAGGCGGGAATGACGGGGTGGGAAACGCTTCGGGTCAGCCGATGATTCTTTCCAAAGATTTGGTCAAATTCAAGGTGACTGCCTGTTGGAGCGGTTCAACTTTGAAAATATTCTGTCGATCTACCTCCGCGGGACACAGAGGCAGGGACATAGAGGCAGTTTGATGCA
Organism: Accumulibacter sp.; assembly: GCA_031276375.1. Lineage (GTDB taxonomy): Bacteria > Pseudomonadota > Gammaproteobacteria > Burkholderiales > Rhodocyclaceae > Propionivibrio. The sequence goes on along the minus strand of JAISNE010000076.1, from coordinate 4,025 downwards.
CAATATCATTGCTGAAATGCGCTAAAGCTGGAAGGCCAGCCACAGCAACAGGCCTTCGCCGACTTCCAGCGCGCGGCCCGGAGGGCGGGAGCGGTAGGGGGCGCATTCCTTGCGCAGCGATTCCACCCAGCGCGCGAAATCCACGACGGCGGAGCGGTCGTAGAAGGCGATCATCATCTCGTAGTTGAGAAAGAGGCTGCGTCCGTCGAGGTTGGCCGAGCCGACCAGCGCCAGTTCATCGTCGACCAGCACGGCCTTGGCGTGCACCATGCGCGGATGCAGCCAGACGCGCGCGCCGGCGGCGACCATGTCGCGCAAGGCGCGATGGCGCGCGAAATCGGCCAGTTTGTGATTCGAGCGCCCGGGCATCACCAGGTCGACCGCGATCCCGCGCCGGGCCGCCAGCGTCAGCGCCGTCAGCAAGGACGATTCGGGAACGAAATACGGCGTCACCGCGAGAATGCGCTGCCGCGAGGTGAAACACGCGGAGACCAGCAGGGTGAAGATGGTGTCGTCCGGACGATCGGGACCGCTATCGACCAGTTGCGCCAGCGCCGGCGCGGCGCCGGTCGCGCCGGTCGCAATGCGGGCGTCGGCGGCGCTGGCGACCGGCGTTTCTTTTTCGCTGGCAAAGGCCAAATCCCGCTCGAACTGCCCGTACGCCTGGGCGACCAGTTCGCCGGAAAGATCGAAACTCAGATCGATCCACGGCGCGCGCCGCAGAATCGCCCTGGGATCGCCCTCGAAATACTCCGCCGCCAGATTCCTTCCGCCGCACCAGAGAATCTTTCCGTCGGCGATGACCATCTTGCGATGGTTGCGCAAGTTGGTTCGCCCGCGTTTGGAGGAGCTGAACGGCGGGACGAAACGAACGACTTCGATGCCCGCCTTGGACAGCGTCCGCAAATTCGGGTAGCCGCCCAGATAGATGCCGATACCGTCGATCAGCAGGCGTACCCGGACCCCGGCGCGCGCGCGCTGTTCCAAAAGTCTCAGGATTTCGCCGCCGAGCACGTCGCGGCCGATGAGGAAGGTCGATACGTCGAGGGTGGCGGCGGCGCCGGTGATGACGCGGCGCAGCGCGTTCAACGCGCCGGCGCCGTCCGCGTGGATGTTCAGGCCGTCGTAGGGGACGGGATCGGGAAGCCCCATCGCGGCTCCCAGTTGCAGCGAGCGGAGCATCGTCGGACAGGCGGCCGTGGTCGGGACCGGAACGGAACGCGCCGCCGGGAGCGTCCGCGAAACCGTCACCTTGCGGGTGCCGAAAGCCAGATAGAGCGGCAAGGCGAGGTAGGGCACCAGCAGAATGCCGAGCACCCAGGCGACCGCCGCCGACGGATGGCGGCGCTGGTTCAGCGTCCGGGAAGCGCCGACATAAATCGCGAGTCCCATCATCACCAGCAAAAGATCGAGCATCTGCCAGTTCGCCCAAATGAACTCCATCATCGGTTCAATCGCCCTTTCTTTTTGTCGCCGGACACTTCGCCGCGAGCGGAAACGATCGGCGGCCGCCCTTCACGGCGGCGGAACACGCCCGGACACGCCGCTGCGTCACTCCACGGTAACCGACTTGGCCAGGTTGCGCGGTTTATCGACGTCCGTGCCGCGCACCAGGGCCACGTGGTAGGCCAGCAACTGTAGCGGAACGACGTGCAGCAGCGCGGAAAGCTGCCCGTAATGCTCGGGCAGGCGCAACAAGTGCACCGCGTCGGTCGGGGCGATTTCGCTGTCGGCGTCGGCAAACACGTAAAGCTCGCCGCCCCGCGCCCGGACGACCTGCAAGTTCGATCTCAGTTTTTCCAGCAGCGTGTCGTTCGGCGCCACGGCGATCACCGGCATGTTCTTGTCTACCAGCGCCAGCGGACCGTGTTTCAGCTCGCCGGCCGGATAGGCCTCGGCATGGATATAGGTGATTTCCTTGAGCTTGAGCGCCCCTTCGAGCGCGATCGGATAATGGCGCCCGCGCCCGAGGAACAAGGCGTTCTGCTTCATGGCGAAGCGTTCCGCCCATTCCTGGATGCGCGGTTCGAGTTCGAGCACGCGGGAAACGGCCGTCGGCAGATGACGCAGATGCTGGAGCTCGGCGGCCCCGGCATCGTCGGACAGCCGTCCGCGCTGCCTGGCGATGACCAGGGTCAATAGATACAGCGCGGCAAGCTGTGTGGTAAACGCCTTGGTGGAAGCCACGCCGATCTCCGGGCCGGCGCGCGTGATGAAGCGCAGATCGTTCTCGCGCACCAGCGAGGATTCCGGCACGTTGCAGATGCACAGCGTGCGTCGCATGCCGAGCGACTTGGCGTGCCGCAGGGCCGCCAGCGTATCCGACGTTTCGCCGGACTGGGACAGCGTGATTACCAGCGTGCGCGGATCGGCCACCGGTTCGCGATAGCGATACTCGCTGGCTACCTCGACATTGCAGGGCACCCCGGCCAACGCTTCGAGCCAGTAGCGGGCCACCAGGCCGGCGTGATAACTGGTGCCGCAGGCGATGATCAAAACCTGGTTGATTTCCTTGAGCGTCTCCTCGCAGCGGGCGCCGAAGAGACCCGCCTGGACGCTGCGCGCCGCGCCGAGCATTTCCAGGGTATTGGCCAGCGCGGTCGGCTGCTCGAAGATCTCTTTTTGCATGTAATGCCGGTACTGGCCGAGTTCGACCGCGTCGACCGAAAGATAAGTCTCGGCTTCGGGACGCGTCACCGGCGAACCGTCGACGCGCGTGATGCGATAGCCGCTCCGCGTCAGTTCCGCGCAATCGCCGTTCTCCAGATAGACGATGCGCCGCGTCACCTGCAGCAGGGCCGAGGCATCCGACGCCGCGTAGTTGCCGTCTTCCGACAGGCCGAGCAGCAGCGGCGAGCCTTCCCGCACCAGGATCACCCGATCGGGTTCGGACTCGCGCAGCACGGCCAGCGCATACGCGCCTTGCAGTTGGGCGACCGCCGCGCGCGTCGCGGCGAAAAAATCCGGCGTTTTCTTCAGTTCGGAAACGATCAGGTGCGCCACGACTTCGGTATCCGTGTCCGAAGTGAATTCGTATCCCTCGTTTTTCAGGCGCGCGCGCAAGACCTCGTGGTTTTCGACGATCCCGTTGTGCACCACGGCCAGACCGCCCGAAACCAGCGGATGGGCATTGCGCTCGCACGGCGCACCGTGCGTCGCCCAGCGCGTGTGGGCGATCCCCGCGCGGCCTTCGGCCTGCCTTGCTTCGGCCTGGGCGGCCAGTTCGGCGACCCGGCCGACCGCGCGCAGACGCAGCAGCCCCGCCTCGTTGATCAGCGCCAGCCCGGCCGAATCGTAACCACGGTATTCGAGCCGGCGCAAGCCTTGCAAAAGAACGGAAACGATGTTGCGATCCGCGATCGCCGCGACGATGCCACACATGATTCATCCCACCCTGCGTAAAGGAAAAAGGACGCTGCCAGACAGGATTTTACTCCCGATGTTTCGCCCTGCCGCCAACTGTCGCACGGTCCGCCGCCGTCCGGGAAAACGGCGGCGACGGCTTCATCCGGCGGGCAATTCCATCCGGAAGCTTGTCCCGGCACGTCTCGTCACCAGGGCAGACGCATTTCATCGGCACGATGAAGGCGCGCGAACACACGCTCGGCGCGCGGCTCCGGTTCGCCGATCCGCGTTATCGATGCCAAGGCCGAGGCAATCTTGCGTTTTCGTCGCGCTCGCCGTGGTCAATCACGCCGCGACCGATTTGCGCAAGCGTTTGATAATCCAGCCGATCGGAGGGCAGCACATTTGCTCGTTTGATTGCGTGATGCCGAAAACACCGGAGGCATCATCCGCCGTCTCCTCATACCAAGTTGCGGTCAATAGGTCGTCGATACGCAAGACGGACGTGTCAGGATTGCGGTCATTTTTGTATAGGCCCACGAAGCGGGCGAGACGCCCGCGCTCCCGGTCTTTCGCGCACCGAGCCAAGGAGCGCGGGCGTCCCGCCCGCAATGCGAGCCGTAGGCTCGCTGTACCGCCGTCATTTTTGGCGTATCACGATGGCTTGGCGGCAACTTGGT